>JAFAUV010000340.1 GCA_019243075.1 Bradyrhizobium sp. | reverse complement strand
TCGCGCGCTCTCCTCGGTGTGCCGGGCTTTGTAGCCACCGTCGCCCACGGGTTCGTCGCCCAAGAGCTTGATCCCAGCGTCGGGGAATCAGGACCACACGCTTTTGCCGTACGCGCCGCCACGCCTCGTCTTCGCGTGCGCCGCGTCCATCGCATCCCGGCCCACGTTCGTGACGATCGGCCGAAGCGCCCCTCTTGCCGGGCCGGGACGAGCGTAACCAATCATACTTTTCTGAAAATCGGAAGAGATATATTTTTCGTCGATGCCCTTGACACAATTCCGATAAAACGAACTGATTTGCGTGTCCTGGCGCCGGGATGGCTCGCCCGCCCAAGTTCCTTAATCCTTTGCTAACGCGGCCGCTCTAAAATTAGGCGTTGTTTTCCGCCATTTCAGGACCCCCGATGTTTTCCCGCATCAGTTTCAAGCTCGTGCTCATCATCGCGATCAGCCTGAGCGGCATGCTGGTCATGGCGCCGATCGCACTCTCGGCCATGCGCAGCCAGATGATGGCGGACCGCCAGGCCAAGACGCGGCAGATGATCGACGTCGGCTACGGCATCCTTGCCCATTACCATCAGCTCGAAAGCGAGGGAAAGCTTTCGCGTGACGCCGCGCAAGCCGGCGCCATCGGCGAGATCAAGGCGCTTCGCTACGACAAGGCCGAGTATTTCTGGCTCAACGACATGACGCCGAAAATGGTCATGCATCCGATCAAGCCGGAGCTGGACGGCAAAGATCTCGCGAACCTGAAGGACCCGGCCGGCAATCATCTGTTCATGGGATTCGTCGATGTCGTGAAGACCCGAGGCGAGGGGTTCTACAGCTATCTCTGGCCGAAGCCCGGCTTCGATCAGCCCGTGCCAAAGATTTCCTATGTCAAGGGTTTTGCGCCGTGGGGCTGGCTGATCGGCACCGGCATCTATCTCGACGATGTCGATGCCGTGTTTCGTCAGAACGCAGCGATGTTCGGGCTGGTCTCGCTGATCGTCTTCACACTCGTGCTGGTGAGCTCGATCATCATCGGCCGCAGCGTCACCCGGCCGCTCGCCATTGTCGGCGGCCTGACCAGGCGCCTCGCCTCCGGCGATGGCGACTTCGAAATTCCCTATACCGAGCGCCGCGATGAAATCGGGGGGCTCGCCCAGGCGCTGCGGGTGTTCAGGGATAACGCCGCCGCCGTGGCCAAGCTGCATGCCGAGCAGGCCGAACTGAAGCAGAAGGCCGATGGCGAGAAGCGCGCGGCGATGATCGATCTCGCCGCCAGATTCGAGGCCAGCATCCAGGCGGTCGTCGGCGAGGTGATCGGCGAAGCCGGCCAGATGCAACAAGCCGCGCAAAGCATGTCCTGCACCGCGGGCCAGGCGAGCCAGCGCGCGCACGCCATGGAGAATGCCTGCCAGCAGGCTTCCAGCAATGTGCAGACGGTGGCGTCCGCCGCCGAGGAATTGTCGAATTCGATCTCGGAGATCAGCCAGCGGGTGACGCAGGCCGCGCAGGTCGCAAGCCAGGCGGCTGCCGATGGGCAGCGCACCAACCAGACGGTGGAGGGGCTTGCCGCCGCCGCCAACAAGATCGGCGAGGTGATCGGCCTGATCAACCAGATCGCCGCGCAGACCAACCTGCTCGCGCTCAATGCCACCATCGAGGCGGCGCGGGCCGGCGAGGCCGGCAAGGGATTTGCCGTGGTGGCGAGCGAGGTGAAATCGCTGGCGACCCAGACCGCCAAGGCGACCGACGAGATCAGCGCCCAAATCAGTTCAATCCAGGCCGAGACGCACCAGGTGGTCGGCAATATCGGGGCGATCCGCAACACCATCATGCAGGTCAACGAAATCTCCTCCTCGATCGCCGCCGCCGTGGAGGAGCAGGGCGCCGCGACCAAGGAGATCGCGCAAAGCGTGCAACAGGCCGCCTCGGGCACCAGCAGCGTCTCGCAGAACATCGCCGAGGTGACCGCCGCCACGACCGAGACCGGCAGCATCGCCGAGGCCGTGCTGCATTCGAGCGGTCAGCTCTCCGGCAAGCTTGAGATGCTGCAGCAGGAAGTCGCGACCTTCCTCGCCGGCGTGCGCGCGGCGTAGCATCCGCGCAGACGCTTCACCTCTCGCGCTTGGGGGGGAAACGCAGCCGTGCTTGGAGGCAATCCGACGGCGGAGCTCAGGTCCCGGTTGAGAAATGACTTGTCCTCGGCAAAACGATCGTGAACTCGGTGAATGCGCCGGGCAGAGTATCGACGTCGATCGTGCCCCCATGTTGTTTCACGATGATGTCGTGGGACATCGACAGCCCCAGTCCGGTCCCTTCACCGGCCGGCTTGGTCGTGAAGAACGGGTTGAACATCTTTTCCTTCACTTCCGGCGAAATCCCGGTGCCGTTGTCGCGGATGCGGATTTCGACATGATCGGTGCCGCCCTTTGTCGTAGCGCTGACCGTCGGCTCGAAGCCGCCGTCGCCGTCCTCAGCCTTGCGCTTGGCCACGGCGTAGAAGCCGTTCGCGATCAGATTGAGGAACACGCGGGTGATTTCCTGCGGAAACACCTCGATCATGCCCGCCTCGGGGTCGAGGTTCCGCTGCAGCGTGACATTGAACTGCGGCTTTTCGGCGCGCGCGCCGTGATAGGCGAGGTTGAGGCT
>JAFAUV010000119.1 GCA_019243075.1 Bradyrhizobium sp. | reverse complement strand
GGTGCGTTTGGTTCTGAAGGACTGGCCGATCCTGGGGCCGGTCTCGGTGGTAGCGGCACGCGTGACGCTCGCCAGTAAATTCCAGGGCAAATACGACAAGGCCTATGACGCCATGATCGGCGTCAGCTCCAAGCTCACCGAGCCGCGGATCTATGAATTGATTGCGGCCGCCGGCGTCGATGTCGATCGCGTCAAGCAGGACCTTGCCGCCAAAGCCAAGGCGATCGACGGCATGCTCGCGCGCAACAACGAGACCGCCGAAGGGCTGGGCTTCCAGGGCACGCCGGCCTTCATCGTCGGCAAGTTCCGCGTGCCGGGTGTGCTGACCATGGAGCAGTTCGCGCAAGTGATCGCGGACGCGCGCAAGGCCAAGGCCGGTACACCAGGCCGGTAAAGCAGGCGGCTGAATAACGCCCTCCGCCAAGAAAAAGCGCCTCCGCCGCCGCGAAGGCGCTTCAGCAGGAGCCGTGCCAAACGCTTATTTCGACGAGATCCTGACCCAGTCGTCATGCGCGCGGGTCCGCAGCGCGCGCCAGTCCGCGGCCGCTACCTCCCAGTTCACTATAGGGCGATTGGTGGCTGCGACCTGGCCGTTGGTGGCGCTCGAAGTCTCCATGGAGTCATAGATATAGACGCCGCAGATCAAAAGCAGCGCGCCCAGGATCATTCCAAGAAAAACCTGCATGACGAACCCTCCAGTGACCGCGATCAACGCGGTTTGCGAGGGTTGGTTCCCGTCCTTGCCGGTCCGCTCAGCCGCTCAGCCAGCGCAACATCTCCGCATTGATCTCGCGCGGATAGCAATGGCCGAGATCGTCGAGCTCGCGATAGGTGACCTCGGCGCCGGCCGCCGCCAGCGCCTGCCTGGTGTGACGCGCGACCTGCACAGGAAACATCCAGTCGAGCCGGCCGTGGACGAGAAAGATCGGCAGATCCCGCAGGCGATCCGCATCGGCCATCTCCGCCATCAGCGGATGAAAAGTTGCTGCCACCGGCGCAAGATGCGTGAAGGGTGACATGCGCTCCAGGCCGGTGACATAGCAGAAGGTGCCGCCGTCGCTCATGCCGGTGAGCAGCATCCGATCCGGATCGATGTTCCAGCGGCTGCGCACGGCACCCAGGATGCGATCAAGATTCGGCGTGTCGCCGTCCTCGCCCATCAGAGCCCAGGTCGGTCCCGTTGCGGTTGGCGCGATCAGGATGGCGCCAAAGCTTCGGGCGTCGCGCAGCCAGGTCCACAGGAAATTGCGTCCATTGCCGCTGCCGCCATGCAGCGCCACCACCAGTGGCCAGGGACGCTCCGGCGCATAATATTCGGGCACGTAGAGCGAGAAGCTGCCGCGGCTGCCGGGCTTGGGGTCGCCATGGATCACGCCGGTGATGGCCGTCTCGGGATGTGCGAGCTTCGCCTTCAGGGCCTCATCGCCCCGCAGCGCAGGATCGAGGAAGAAATCGCTGACCGGCGGAAATTTCGCGGCGAGCGGATAGAGCGCTTCCTGCGCGCGGGGCGCATGGCGAAGCGCACGCAAGACCGCGACAAAATCACCATTGCCGTCCTGTACGGCACGCAAACCGGTGAAGGCGGTCAGCACCGCGTCGGCGGCGGCATCAAGCGAGGTGCGCACCGCGGCGAAATCCTCCGGCCATTCGCCGAGCCCAGCCCGCGCAGCCCGCAACGGCTCCTCCGGCGCGCCGATCTCGCGCATGACGCGGCCAAAATCCGGCGGGCTCAAATGGCGGCCGACGAAGGCAAGCGCTTCGAGCGATTGCAACAACGGTGGCAGTACGGCCACGATGCCGTCCACTACGGCCTCGCTCATCGCTTCGCTCTTTCGCTTGTCGCCCGATCAGTGCAGGCGCGGGCCCTTCAATAGCCTGGCGCGGTCGGTCGAGGCCAGTGTGACATCGAAGGTGACGCCGCTTTCATGGTGCACGGTGAGCGGCACATCGACGCCGGCCGCGCCAAGCGCCCAGACTTTCCGATAAAATCCCCCCTGGCTCGTGACCTTCTCGCCGTTGACGGCGAGGATGACGTCTCCGGCCTTCAGCTCGGCGCGCGCGGCCGGTCCGTTGCCGGAAATGCCGATCACGACGACGCGGTTGTCGATTTCGGTCGAATACATGCCGAGCCAGGGCCGCGCCGGCCGGTTCACCTTGCCGAAGCGGCGCAAATCGTCGAGCACGGGTTTCAACAGATCGATCGGCACGATCATGTTGACGTGCTCGGCCTTGCCGGAGCGCTCGCGTTCGAGCTGAAGCGAGCCGATCCCGATCAGTTCGCCGGTGCTCGCGATCAGCCCGGTACCGCCCCAGTTCGGATGCGCGGGATAGGTGAAGATCGCTTCGTCGAGCAGGTATTCCCAATAGCCCGCGAATTCCTGCTTCGCGGCGATCTGGCTTGCGACCGAGCGGGTGCGTCCACCGGCGCCGCCGACCACGACCCGGTCGCCGATCCCAGTCGCGGCCGAGGAGCCGAGCGGCAATGGATCGATATCGAGATGGCCGAGCGCCTGCACCAGCCCAAAGCCGGTGACGGCATCGAAGCCGAGCGCGTGTCCCTCCATCACCCGACCGTCGCCGAGATGCAGCCAGACTGCCTCGGCCTCGGTGATGAGATAACCGATGGTCAGCACCAGCCCGCTATCGATCACGACGCCGTTGCCGGCGCGTTCGGTGCCCAATGTCTCCGCAGTGAAAGCATCCGGCGGGATGATCGAATGCAGCCCGACCACCGACGACAATGCGTGATCGAGATCGAAGCTGTAGTCGCCGGAGCGAGGCTGGAAGGCGGGTGGCACTTTCCATTCGGTCAAAGAGGGCATCGCGGCTCTCCTGTGTGATCGGCGCGTGATCCGCGCCGAACCATCGTCGCTTCAACCGTCGGAGACGAATTGGCGGTCGAAGCAGCATTCACGGCGCAACTTAGCATTTCTGGACGGCAGCGCACCAGTGCTGTGCCGTCGAGCAGCGAAAGGTGAAAGCGACCGTCGACGCGGCCTCGCCAGCAGCGCCCGTGCATTGCGCAGGTCCGGAAGCTGGCATCCATGATGAGCGGAAGGGTCAGTCCGGATTCATCAACGCCAATTCTGCAGAAGCCAGGCCTCTCGTAAAGTCGGCGCCAGTGTCGAAAAAAGGAATCCCAAGCGCGCTGCAGTCTTCGCGGAGGCGACGGCTCAGGGATCGGGATATTTCAAGATATCGACGCACGTTATCGGGACCCGTCCGATTGAGCCAGTCGTTTGGCAAACCTGAATGGCGCGCCACCTGCGCTACCTTGGTCTCTATCGAAATGTCGGGGTAGCCGAGGAAACAGCCTCTCACCGGTTCTTCGGTTGCCTTGATAAATTCCGCGATCGTCGTCGGGCGCAGGTTGACGCCTTCGATCAGATAGTTTCGTCCGTCGAAGAGCAGGTTCTCGATTGCGCCTTTAACAACAGGCCACATGCGATCAGCTGTCTCGAGATCATCGTCATCCGGATGGACGCCCATCGACGGCGCTCCCAAATAGAGACCCATCTTCAGCGCGTCGAGCGGGAACCATGGTATGTGGTGGTTGACCCGGATGCGTTCGGCCAGCAAGGACTTCCCACTGCGACTGCAGCCGCCAACGATGTAGAGCATGTTTGCAACTTGAAGCGGCCCACCCGCGCCTTACGGATCGAGCTCAGTATCCCAATAGAGATAATCCAGCCAGCTATCATGCAGATAGTTCGGCGGAAACAGCCTTCCGTTGCGGTGAAGCTGGTGCACGGTCGGTGCAAACGGCGCCTGCCTGGGGAACATCTTCGCCTGCTGCGGCGTCATGTTGCCCTTCTTCAGGTTACAGGGCGAGCAGGCGGCGACCACGTTTTCCCATGTGGTCTGACCGCCTTTGGAGCGCGGGATGATGTGATCGAAGGTGAGGTCGTCGTTGGCCGAGCAATATTGGCAGGCGAAGCGATCGCGGAGGAAGACGTTGAAGCGGGTAAAGGCAGGATGGGTGGTCGGCTTGACGAAGGATTTCAGCGATACGACGCTGGGAAGCTGAATCTCGAACGTCGGACTTCGTACCGCCTTTTCGTAATGTTCGACGATATTGACGCGATCGAGGAACACCGCCTTGATCGCGTCCTGCCACGACCAAAGCGACAGCGGGTAATAACTCAGCGGCCGGAAATCCGCGTTCAGCACCAGGACCGGCCAACCGCCTTGCGAGACATGTGCGTTCAAATAACGCTCCTGACTCCCATATCGGCTGCGAAGCAGCGTGGATTGACATACTACATGCAGCGTGACGGGATTGTGAAGAGGTTAGAACAGCTTATCCCGCAAGCACGGCCTGCGCGCCACAGCCTTGCGGATCGTGCCTGAGGGCAGCGAATCAATGGGGAAGGGCTTATACGGCGATGGTTCGCGGCGGCGATTGCGGCCGCTATCTGGCCGGGATGCGGCGGTATCGCGCTATCGCAGGATTACCCGACGCGTCCCATCACGATGATCGTGCCGTTTTCGGCCGGCGGCGCAACCGACACGTTGGCGCGGTTCCTTAGCGAGAAGATGCGGGCGTCCCTGGGGCAGCCGATCATCATTGCGGAGGCGTTGCAGGCGTATCAGAAGGTCGAAGCCGAGCGCTGGTGGCCGATCATCAAGGCGGCGAATATCAAGGCGGAGCAGCGCGTTTCATGTGCGCCCGTTCAAATCTACGATGAGCTACACCTTCTCCAGCTTCTGCAAACAGCGCGTCGCGCGCACGGCGTCCGGCATCGGCGTGTCGGGAAAGCTGGTGTTCCAGTTGGTGACGCCGACCTCGCCAACATAGATGTCGCCCCTGGAATCCAGCGCGATGCCGTGGGGCGCCAGGAATTTGCCGACCTCGACGCCCGCACCGCTCTCGCCGCCGAGCCGCGCGATGCGCCTGCCCCTGGCATCGACGACCGACAGCCGCGGACCGAGATTGGGCACGGTGCGGTTGACCGGCATGCCGGGGCCAAGCTCGCCGATGATGAAGTTCGGATTGCTGCCGCCGCAGCAGCACAGCGCGCAGGGCCGGTGCAGATTGTTCCACTGCGTCTCGTATTTGCCGTTGCCGTCGAACACCTGCACGCGATGGTTCTCTCGGTCGGCGACATACACGAAGCCGTCGGCATCGGTTGCGATGTTGTGCACGATGTTGAACTGGCCTGGATCGGTGCCCGGCTCGCCCCAGCTTTTGATCAGCCTGCCGTCGGGCGTGTATTTGTGCACGCGGGCATTGCCATAGCCGTCGGAGACGTAGATCTCGCCCTGCGGCGACAGCGCGGTGTGGGTGCAGCGATGGAACGGCTCGCCGCTCATGAAGCAAGCCGGCTTGTTCGGAATGCCGATGGTGAGCAGCACCTTGCCATCCGTTGAGCATTTGCGCACGGTGTGATCGCCATCATCGGTGCAATAGAGATTGTCGTCGGCGTCGATATGCAGCCCATGCGCGCGGGAGAATAGCCCCTCACCCCAGCTTCGGAGGAAATTGCCGCCACGATCGAACACGATCATCGGATGTTCGCCGCGGTTGAAGGCATAGATGCGGTCCTTGCTGTCGACCGCCACCGAGGCGACGTCGGTGAGCTGCCAGCCATCGGGCAATTTCGCCCAATTCTCCACGACGCGATAGCGATGCTCGCCGGAGCCGAGGACGTTTTTCATGTTTGTTTCTCTCCCTGTAACCGCCTCATCATGGCGAGCGCAGCGGAGCCGTCCAGAATGTTTCCCGGAAAGCAGCCTGGACTTGCTTCGTCGCGGAGCTTGTCATCGGGCCGCGCTCGCGCGGACCCGTTGGCTCCTCGCAATGAGGGTCGTTGTTACTGGATCAATCCCTCCTCGAGCGCCTTGATCTGCAGCGCGAGATAGCGCGAATTGATGCGGCATTGGGCAAGGCTACCGGCGATGAAATAGAGGCCTGCCTGCGGCGTTCGCATATACATGTTGCGCAGCTCCTGGCCCTCGCCAAAGCCCCAGATTGGGCCGACGCGTTGGGCCACGGCCTCGCCGAACAGCCTCTGCACCAGTTCTTCCTGGGGCCGGTAGCCGGTCGCGAGCACGATGAGATCGGCGGCTAGCGTCTCGCCGCTCTTCAGCCGCGCACCTTCGGTAACGAAGGTGTCGATGTCGGCGAATTGCTTGAGTCTGATCGCCCCGCTGACGACCAGATCGGAGCAGCCGACATTGAAATAATAACCGCCGCCGCGGGAAAGATATTTGAACTGCCAGCCGGTCTCGTCCTCGCCGTAGTCGAGCTTGAAGCCGACGCGGGCCAGCGCCTGCAGCAATGCTTCATCGAGCTGCCTGGATTGTTGCGTGATCATCTGATGGCTTCCCCGCGCCAGTTTCAGCGGCATCGAGGTCGCGATCAGGTCGTTGTCTTCCAGCGTGCCCTCGTTGTAGGCGGCATAGGCGAGCTGCGCCGACGGCTCGATATTGGTGATCAGGGTTGGCGAGCGCTGCACCAGCGTGACGCTGGCTCCGCTGGAATGGAGGTCCTGCGCGATGTCGTGGCCGCTGTTGCCGCTGCCGATGACGAGCGCGCGCTTGCCATGCCAGTTCTCCCCATCGCCGTAGCGGCTGGAATGCACGACCTGTCCGGCGAAATTCTTCAAGCCGGGAATGTCCGGCACGTTGGGAATTCCGCTGACGCCGGTCGCCATCACGATGTGCCGCGGTCGCATGATCCGCGTCGTGCCGTCGCGGCGCAGCTCGACCTTCCAAAGGCCCCTCGCCTCGTCATAGACCCCGCTCACGAACTCCGTGCCGGTCCAGAAATTCAACTCCATGGCATCGACGTAAGACTCGAACCAGTTGGCGAGCTTGTCCTTCGGAATATAGACCGGCCAGTTCGCCGGGAACGGCATGTAGGGCAGGTGATTGACCTGCACCTGGTTGTGCAGGGTCAGCGCGTGATAGCGCTTGCGCCAATTGTCGCCGATGCGCCCTTCGCGGTCGACGATCAGCGTGTCGACCTTGAGCTGCTTCAGCCGTGCGGCGATCGCAAGCCCCGCCTGTCCACCGCCCACCACGAGCACGACCGGCTCGCGATCGGCATAGGCCGCAGATGCTCTTCGCAGGTCGAGCCAGTTCGGCCCGCGGAAATCGCGCGAATAGGCCTGTCCGCGCGGCCGCGACGCGCCCTGCTCCTCCTCGAATCCTTTCAGCTCCTCCAGTGCCGTGAGCAGCGTCCAGGCTTTCGGCCGGTTGCCGTCGGCGGCGTCTGGAATCAGCCGTAAAATGCCGTGACCGTGGCCGACCGCGGTCTCGAATTTGAAGATTGCCTCGATCGAGGAGGTGCCGGCGCGACGAACGCGCCGGGGAGCGGCGCGCGCGGGGTCGATCGCAAAATTTTTGGGCGAAACGCGGCGCGCGAGGACAGGCAGCTCCCTCAGGATCGCCTCGGCGCCGTTGAGCGTCTGCAGGTTCCAGCTCAGCGCCAGCACGTCGCGCCAGTAGCTCTCGGCCAGAAACAGGCCCTTCAGCGCGGCTTCGTCGTCATCGGAAAGCGCCGCTTCGAATTGCATCAGCCAGTTTTCGGCGGAAACCGCGACGTCGTCGGTCTTGTCGAGCATGCGCAACCTCGATTCGCCGGCCGTCTGTCGCGGCCTCTCCCTGGCGTCACGCTATACCGATCCGATGCACGCAGAAAGCCGCCTATCCGCCCAGTGAGAGCATGTGGCCCTGATCCGGCGGAATACGTCCCCGCAGCATGTCGTGGTAGACTTGCCGGACCGCTTCCGGTCCGCGGCTCTCGACTATCCTGAGCCAGCCGCCAAGTGTCGGCGCAAAATCCGTCCAGGCGGCGGCGAAGCGCGCGTCGACGCCGCCCGGCCCCCACTCCTTGGCGCGTTTCCGGATCTGGTCCGGCGCAAAAAACCATTTGGGCGTGGCGCCAGGCAGCGCGGTTTCACTGGCAGCGGTATCGCGATGGGTCAGGCCAATCTGCGCGGAATATTTCATTCGCGCGCCGAAATGGTGATGCAGCCGCGCGCGCAAGCCACTGTCGCCGGCCATGTCGACGAACGCCACGGGCTGATCGGACGGGAGCGAGGTGACGCGGTCGTAAGTGACCACTTCGTCGCAACAGCCGAGTGATGCGACGAAGGCCGCGTTGCGCGCCGATGTCAGCCCGATCACGCGGACATTCCTGCGCAGGCCGTTCAGCAGGTGCGCCAGCCCGATTGCGGCCTTGCTGGAGGCGGACGACAGCATCACGGCGCGCGCACCGAAGAAATCGTTTTCGGCGAGGAAATCATCGACCAAGAACGAGAGCATGAACAGCGGGCGCAGCAGCGCCTCGTAGTCGCCCGCTCGTCCGGCGAAGGCGGGATCGCCACTGACCCGCGCATAGGCGTTATAGACCGGCGACACGCCCTGGCGGTGCGCGGCCATATCGCGCAGCACGCGCTTGCTGACACCGCCGGCCTCGATCAAAAGATGCGTCGCCATCGGAAAATAGCCGAACAGCCGCTCGCCCTCGGCAACGTCCGGGTGCTTTGACGCCGTCACCTCGCCAAAGCCCCATACCGGAATATTGCCGAAATCCTTCGGCGCCGGAAACAATTGCCAATATTTCATTTCATCACCCAATGTCGCATAGGTGATGTTGTTGGCGGTGAACGCGAAGCGATCGACTTTCACCAGCACTGCGTCGGAGGGCAATGTATCGGGCAGTTGGCTCTCGACGAGCCTGCATTGCTGCAGATCATGTTTGGCGACGATGAAGTCGGTGGCGAACATGTTCTAACCCGGCCATGTTTGATGCCGTGATGCTTGTGCCGGCCCGGCGCGCTTTGGCAACAGCAACAAAGTTTGAAACTACGTTTGCTGTTTGTCGCTGCCGATCGCCCCTTCGCGCTGCTTGACGGCGCGATAGAAGCTCCACCACAGATGGGCGGCCGCGCCACGCAGCGGCCGCCAGGGCTCGGCGATCGGCACCATCTGCTTCGGCGTCGGCCGCATCTCCAAACCCAGCCCGAGCCTGACCGCCTCCTGCACGGCGAGATCGCCGGCCGGCCAGGCGTCGCCATGGCCGAGACAGAACAGGAGATAGACGTCGGCCGTCCATGGGCCGATGCCGTGCATGGCGGTCAGGGTGTGATGCGCCGCATCGGCTTCCTCTTCCGCCAGTACATCGAGGTTGACGCGCGCGGCGGCGAGCTCGCGCGCGAGATGTTTGAGCGTCTTGATCTTGGCCGCGGACAGACCGAGCCGGCCGAGGCGCTCGATGCGCGCGCGGCGCACGGCGTGCAGGTCGAACGGATCGAACGCGTTGGTGAGGCGGTCCCAGATCGCCGAAGCGCTCGCGGTCGAAAGCTGCTGGCCGCAGATGATGTGGGCGAGGCCGACAAAGCCCGGCTCGCGCCGGCGCAGCCTCGGCATGCCCGCCCGCTCGATCACCGGCCTTAAGCGCGGGTCCTGCTTGACCAGCGCTCGAATGGCTTCTTCGAGATCGTCCTGGCTGTTGAGGTGGATGGTCATTGCGACCTAAAACCACCACTTCCTGCGAAAGAGATCAATGTCTCCCGTCTTCCGCTTCGCTCCGAGCCCCAACGGCACGCTCCATCTTGGCCACGCTTTTTCGGCGCTGCTGAACTTCGACCTGGCGCGCGCCAGCGGCGGGCGCTTCTTGCTGCGGGTCGAGGATATCGATCCGGTCCGATGCCGCCCGGAATTCGAGGCCGCGATCTACCAGGACCTTGTTTGGCTTGGCATCGCCTGGGAAACGCCGGTCCGGCGTCAGTCCGAGCACATGGCCGAATATCGACGAGCCGTGGAGCGGCTCTCAAGCCTGGGGCTGGTCTATCCCAGTTTCGAAAGCCGCGCCGAGATCACCAGGATGGTGGCGGAGCGGGAGGCGCACGGCACGTGGCCGCGCGACCCGGACGGCGCGCCGTTTTATCCCGGAGATGCCAAGCTGCTGCCAGCTGCGGAGCGCGCCCGGAGAATCGAGAGCGGCGAGCCATATGCGCTGCGGCTCGACATGGAGGCCGCGCTCGCGCGCGCGGGCGCGCTGTCCTGGACGGAGTTCGGCGAAGGTTCCGGCGGCGAAACCGGCCGGATCGCGGCCCGTCCGCAAGCCTGGGGCGACCTCATCCTGGCGCGCAAGGAGACGCCAACCAGCTATCATCTCTCGGTCGCGATCGACGACGCGCTGCAGGGCGTCACCGAGGTGGTGCGGGGCCAGGACCTGTTTCATGCCACGAGCGTGCATCGGCTGCTGCAGCAACTGCTCGAACTGCCTGTCCCGGACTACCGGCACCACCGGCTGATTCGCGATGCCGCCGGACACAAGCTTTCGAAATCGACAGGCGCGACCGGCCTCCGCGAATTGCGCGCGGCTGGCGCCGATCCGGCGGATATCCGCGCGCGAATCGGCCTGCCGTAATTTCCCCGTGGGCAATCAGCAAAGGTCTCCGTGACACCGATGGGCTTCGCATGCCATGCTCGCGGCGACAGGGGGCCGGGAGTATCATGGCGGCAAGCTCGCGCGACCAGCGTAACCGACGCGCGCCGAAAAAGCGTCCGGCGAACAAGCGAAAATCCGCCGGCGATGTTGTCAAGCTGCGTAAGCAGGTCCCCACAACCGGGGTGGTGGAGGCTGCTTTGGCCGTGTTCGCCCACGAGGTACGCACGCCGCTCACCGGGATTCTCGCCATCAGCGACCTGCTTGCAACCTCGGAGCTCGGCGAGCGCGAGCGGCGCTGGGTCGATACCATCAAGGCGGGTGCCGAGCATCTGGCGAGCCTTGCGACATTGTTCGTCGATGCCGCCAAGGACCGCGGCGCGCCGCGGGGCTTGCGCGAGGATCTGTTCGACCTGCGGGCGCTGGCGCGCAGTGCGGGAGATTCCCTCGCCGGGCGCGCCGCGGCCAAGGGCCTGCGGGCCGAGATCGACATTTCCGGATCGCTGCCGTCGCTCGTGGTCGGCGATCCCGTGCGGCTCCGCGCCGCGCTCGAGAACCTGATCGATAA
>JAFAUV010000148.1 GCA_019243075.1 Bradyrhizobium sp. | reverse complement strand
AATCCGGCCTAATGCCTGTTCGTTGATCGCCCCTGCCTTCAGAACCTTCCTTCCGGGATCCACATCATCATGACAAAACTTCGCCTCGTGCTGCTTGCCACGACCGCCCTCACCGCGATGCAGTTTGCAAGCTCTGCCTCGCACGCGCAAAACGCACCGATCGTGGTCGCGCAGCAGCCGCAGGGCGAAGAGAAGGAGAAGGCCAAGGAGCCCCCGAAGGCAGCCCCGCCGAAAGGCGCACAGCCGCCGGCCAAGGGCGCTCCGCCTTCGGGAGCCAAGCCGCCTGCTCCGCCGGCGCCCCCGGCTGCCAAGCCCCCCGCTGCTCCGCCGGCGCCCCCGGCTGCCAAGCCCCCCGCTGCGCCGCCCCCGCCTGCGGCGAAACCTTCAGCGCCGCCTCCGCCGCCGCATGCTGCTCCCTCGCCGGCGCCGCCGGCGCCGCCCGCACATCCGACAACCCCGCCTTCCACTCCGCCGCAGACCTCCACGCCGCCTGCCGGTGCGCCGCAGGGTCGCCCGGAAGAACGTCGCGAGCACGGCGCCCCTCCCGCCGGCGCGCCGCAGCCCTCGACACCGCCCGCGGGTGGCGCGCCGCGTGAGGAACGTCGCGAGCAAGGCCGCCCCGGTGCTCCCGCTCCGGGCGGAACGGGCGCGGCGGCTCCCAACGCCGCACCGACGCCGCCGGTGCGGACCCAACCGGCCCCGGCAACGCCGCCGAACCAGCCGGCGCCGCAGACTCAGACCCAGCCGCCGGCTGCGCCGACGGTCGTCCCCGGCTCGCCCGCCGCTGCACCGCCGCCCGGTCGCGCACAGAACGCGCCTCCGACGATTGCGCCAGCCTTCCGACGCGCGCCGACGGTCGCAGCCCCGCTGCCCGCGGTGCCGCCGCCGACCGCGGCAACGCTCACGCCGATCGCGCCGGGTGCCGCGCCGCAGGGACCGCGCCGCCTCGACGACTTCCGTGCCGAACGGCGCGAGGTGCAGGAGGGCGGACGTACCGTCATCATGGAGCCCGGCCGCATCATCGTTCGCGATCCGAGCGGCCAGGAGTTCGTGCGCCACGACGAAATGGACCGCTTCCGCTTCGGCGCGCGCGACATCCGCACCGAAGTGGTCGGCGGCGAAAACCGCACCATCGTCATTCGCCCCGACGGCACCCAGATCATCACCGTCGTCGGCTCCGACGGCCAGTTGCTCCGGCGCATCCGCCGTGATCGCGACGGCCGCGAGATCGTCATCATCGACAACAGCTACCGCGATCCGCGCGCGGTCGGCGGCTTCTTTGTCGACCTGCCGCCGCCGGTCGTGCGCATCCCCTATGACCATTACGTCGTCGACTACGCCGACGCGCCGCCGGACCTGGTCTACGACACGCTTTTGGCGCCGCCGGTGGATCGCATCGATCGGCGTTATTCGCTTGACGAAATCCGCTATAGCCCGAACGTGCGCATGCTGATGCCGAGCATCGACGTCAACACCATCAATTTCGATTCCGGCTCCTGGGAGATCACGCCCGACCAGGCCTCGAAGCTGCAGGTGATCGCCGACGGCCTCAACCGCGCCATCCAGCGCAATCCGCGCGAGGTGTTCCTGATCGAGGGCCATACCGATGCGACGGGCAACGACACCGACAACCTGTCGCTGTCCGACCGCCGCGCGGAATCCGCGGCCGAATTGCTGACCCAGCAGTTCGGCGTGCCTGCGGAAAACCTGACGTCCCAGGGCTACGGCTCGCAATATCTGAAGGAGCAGACGGACGGGCCGAGCCGCATCAACCGGCGCGTCACCGTCCGCCGCATCACGCCGCTGCTCACCGGGTCGACAGCCTCGCTGCCCCCGCCCCCACCCGGCGTCGCGCCACCGCGATAAGGTAGAGACCGGATCGACGAAATATCGACGGAGTGAAACGGCCGGGAGCAATCCCGGCTGTTTTCATGTTCGCCGTTGTAGGATGGGAAGGCGCGCAGCCCCCGCCACTCAGTCCTTGTCGCCCTCGAGCTTGAGGATCGGGGAGCCTTCCCCGATCGAAAGCAGGCCGGTCTCCCCGTAGAGATCGAGCTTGGCGCGGCTGTCCGCGATGTCGAGATTACGCATGGTGAGCTGGCCGATGCGGTCGGCCGGCGCGAACGCCGCATCCTCCACCTTCTCCATGCTCAGCCGCTCCGGCGCATAGGTCAGGTTGGGACTCTCGGTGTTCAGGATCGAGTAGTCGTTGCCGCGGCGCAGTTCGAGCGTGACCTCGCCGGTGACGGCGCGCGCGACCCAGCGCGCGCTTTCGCGCAGCATGAGAGCCTGCGAATCGAACCACCGGCCCTGGTAGAGCAATCGACCAAGCCGGATGCCGCTGATCCGGTACTGCTCGATCGTGTCCTCGTTGTGGATGCCGGTGACCAGGCGCTCATAGGCGAGATGCAAGAGCGCCATGCCGGGCGCCTCGTAGATGCCGCGGCTCTTCGCCTCGATGATCCGGTTCTCGATCTGGTCGCTCATGCCCAGGCCATGCCGGCCGCCGACGGCGTTGGCCTCGAGCAACAGCGCCACCGGATCGGCAAACGCCTGACCGTTGAGCGCGACGGGCTGGCCCTCCTCGAAACGCACGGCGACCTTCTCCGCCTTGACATTGCAGTCGTCGCGCCAGAACGGCACGCCCATGATGGGATTGACGATCGTGATGCCGGCGGCAAGGCTTTCGAGATCCTTGGCCTCGTGGGTGGCGCCGAGAAGATTGCTGTCGGTCGAATAGGCCTTTTCCGCGCTCATCTTGTAGGCGAACCCATGGGCGGTCAGAAACGCCGACATTTCCGCGCGGCCGCCGAGTTCGTCGATGAATCGCTGGTCGAGCCACGGCTTGTAGATCTTCAGCTTCGGATTGGTGAGCAGCCCGTAGCGATAGAAGCGTTCGATGTCGTTGCCCTTGAAGGTCGAGCCATCGCCCCAGATGTTGACGCCGTCCTCCTTCATGGCTGCGACCAGCATGGTGCCGGTCACCGCGCGGCCGAGCGGGGTGGTGTTGAAATAGGCGATCCCGCCGGTCGAGATGTGGAAGGCGCCCGATTGGATCGCGGCGATGCCTTCGTGGACCAGCTGCGTGCGGCAATCCACCAGCCGGGCTTTCTCGGCGCCGAACTCGAGCGCCTTGCGCGGAATCTCGTCGTAATCGGTCTCATCGGGCTGACCGAGATTGGCCGTATAGGCAAAGACGCGCGCGCCGTTCTGCTTCATCCACAACAGCGCCGCAGAGGTGTCGAGGCCGCCGGAAAAGGCGATGCCGACTTTTTCTCCCTTGGGCAGGTCTTTCAGAATCGTAGTCATCAAGCTTCCAATCGCATCAGGATCTCAGTAGCGCGAATATCAAATTTCGCGCTGCCGGGCACGCCCAAATACCGCAACTCGGACCTGGTTACCCAGCCGGGCGCCGGCGCTGGCGAAGCCGGTAGAGCGGCCAGAAAGCCCGGGTGAGCGCGGCGTCGATGGCCGCATCGGTGAGCCCCGCGCTGGCCCAGCGGTAGATCAGGCCGTGCGCCAGCCAGGTTACGACAAAGGTCACCAGCCCCGCGATGGCGACATCGGTGAAAAAGTGCCCGCCGAAGGCCATGCGCAGCGTGCTCGTCACCACGCCGAACAGCGTCGCCGCGGCATAGGCCAGCGGCCGCCAAGCCGGCGGCGCGAGCGCCGCCGGCGCTAGGGTCCAGAATGCGGTGGCGCCCTCACCGGAGAAGAACGAGCAGTTGCGGCCGCAGCCGCCGCGCGGATCCCACCACGCGACAAAGGGCAGGTCGCCGCCGAACTCGGTCACCAGCACCGGGCGCGGGCGGCCCCAATAGCTCTTGAAGGCGAGATTGGTCAGCACGCCGGCGCTCAAGGTTAGCGTCAGCAGCAGGAAGATGATTGCGCGACCCGACATCAACAGCGGCCGGTCCGGCCGAATCATCTTGATCACCAGCGCCGCGATTGCCGGCACGGCGAGCGCCCATGCGACCCACATCGCGCCGTCGCGCGCGACCGCTGCCGCCGAATCGAACTTCAGCGGAAAGTTCTTGCTCGTGGGATCGTAGAACAGCGCCGCGAGCTTCAGATCGAGCTCGGGATAAATCCCGAACACGATGCCGATGACGGCTGCGAGCGACAGCGCGATGAAGAGGCCGGTCCGGTTCATCGGCGCGGTTTAGCGGAGGAGACCGATGAAGGGAAGGCCGCCTTTCCTCCATGGGCAAGAGCCGCTACCGCGACGGCATGGGCGGAGGCGGCGGCAAGCGGGGCGGCGGCTCGCGCCAGGCGCCCGCGGTGCGGCCCGCAACCATCCAGTAGACCAGGCCGGCGACAATGCCTGCCCCGGTCATGATCTCCAGATGGCGCCGCACGATGCCCTGGAAGCGCAGCGTCTCGGGATCGAAGGGCACAAGGCCGAGATAGCAGGCGAGCCCGACAATGGCGCCGCCGACCGCATAGGTCAGCGCGCCGCGGATGGAAAAGGCTTCCGTGATCAACGCGATGATGGCCGCCGGCAGCAGCGCAAAGCCGGAAATGAAGATGAAGCCAAAGCCAAGGATGATATCGATCGCGCCCTGATCGACCGGACCGCTTCCGAGATCGCTGAATTCGGGAAACATGATCGCGGCGACGATGACCATCCCTGCCACCAGGCAAGCCGCGAGGAAGGCGAATGCAATCACGAAGAGCCGACCGATCAGCGCCATTCAGAACTTCTCATTTGCCAGCCTTCAACCCGCACGCGCAACCGGATATGCTCATTTGGAGGAGCCGCGCCTGGGCCGCGTCTCGGAGATAAGGCCCCGCGCGGGCCTCATGGTTCGAGACGCGCGTTCCGCGCTCCTCACCACGAGAAGAGGCATCAATCCGTCATGGCCATGGCGCGCAGCGCCTGCCGCTCGCGGGCCGACAATTTCTCGGTCTCCGATTTCAACTGGCCGCAGGCGGCGAGAATATCGCGTCCGCGCGGCGTGCGCACCGGCGAGGAATAACCGGCGTTGAAGATATATTCGGAGAATTTCTCGATTCTATCCCAGTCCGAACATTCGTAGCGCGTACCCGGCCACGGATTGAACGGAATCAGATTGATCTTGGCCGGGATCCCCCTCAGCAACTTCACCAGCAGTTTGGCGTCATCGAGCGAATCGTTGACGCCCTTCAACATCACATATTCGAAGGTGATGCGGCGCGCGTTGGATGCCGCCGGATAATCGCGGCATGCCTGCAGCAATTCGGCGATCGGATATTTGCGGTTGAGGGGCACGAGCTCGTTGCGCAATTCATCGCGCACCGCATGCAGCGAGATCGCGAGCATGACGCCGATCTCCTCTCCGGTGCGGATGATGTTGGGCACCACACCCGAGGTCGACAGCGTGATGCGGCGACGGGAGATGCCGATGCCTTCATTGTCCGCGACGATCAGCAGCGCGTCGCGCACCGCGTCGAAATTGTAGAGCGGCTCGCCCATGCCCATCATCACGACATTGGTGACCAGCCGCGTGCCGTTCTCGCGATCGGCCCAGTCGTTGAGACGGTCGCGTGCCACCATCACCTGGCCGACGATCTCGCCGGCGGTGAGATTGCGCACCAGCCGCTGGGTGCCGGTATGACAGAACGCGCAGTTCAGCGTACAGCCGACCTGCGAAGAGACGCAGAGCGTGCCGCGGTCGGTTTCCGGGATATAGACGCATTCGATCTCGTGCGCCTTCTCGACCTTGTCGCCGCTCGGCAGCCGCAACAGCCATTTGCGCGTGCCGTCATTGGAAATCTGTTCGGCCACCACTTCGGGCCGGTCCACGGTGAAATGCCGGGCAAGCTCGGCGCGCGTATCCTTCGACACGCTGGTCATTTCATCAAAGCTCTTGGCGCCGCGGAAATAGATCCAGTGCCAGAGCTGCTGCGCCCGCATCTTGCGCTGCGCAGGCGGAACGCCGATCGCGCCGAGCCGCTCGGCCAATTCCGCCCGCGACAGGCCGATCAGCGACGGCTTGGCCGGCGGCACGTAGGATTCGAGCGGGGTTTTCTCGAGGGGCAGTCCGGCCGCGGAACCGGGCACGATCGAAGTTGCGGTCATCGTCTCTTGGTGTTTTGAGTCTTTTGGCGTTTGAGTCTCTAGGCGTTTTGAGTCTCTGGGCGTTTGAATGGTCTCTCTTGTCCAAACAGGCCTCGTGATTCGAGACGCGAACACGCGCTCCCCTGAGGGTGAAAGCCATTGAATAGCAAATAGGCCTTCCGCAGCCAGCAAACAATGCAATTCTGGCCCGAAAAACGCCTAGCGCCGGCAGTCCTGCGCGATCCGGTCGAGCGCCTGGCTCAATCCCTTCATCGAGAACGTGTCTGTCGTCTCGGTGCCCTTGGCCGAGACGCCCTTCACCACGGCGTCCGCCGAGCGGCGCATGGCCTGGACCATCTGGTCCTCCTCGGCGGCGTTCTTGATCCAGAGGCCGTCGCCCTGGGTATACATCGCATAGGACGCGCCGCCGACCTCCAGCGTCGATTCCGAGCCCGGCTTCAGCGCATAGCCGATCATGATCGAAACTTCGTTGACGACCTTCTCGGCCGGGCGCGTCGAGACAAAGACATAGGCGGGATCGCGCGGCCGGTTCGGCGGATTGGTCTTCGATGCGGTCGGCTTCGCCAGCGCGAAGCAGACGTGCTTGCCGTTCGGCGTCGCGCTGTAGGCACCCCAGGTGCCGAACTGGCCGATCAGGGTCGGTTCGGCACCGCCCGTCATCGCCGGCGGTGGCTTCGCCACATCCTGCTTCGCGGCGGATTTCGTCGTGGCGCTCTTGCTGGCTTTTGGCGGCGCGCTGGGCGTCGTGGCCGAGGTCTGGGCCTGCGCGAGGCCCGCGGCTGCGCACACCAGCATACCCGCCATCAGCGATGTCAGCAGCCGCCGAAAAAACATGATGCGGTCTGGTTCCCTTATCATTGTGACTGGAAGATGGCCCGGCTGCGGATGCTCACATCGATGCTTGCCGGCGCAGGCCATAGCCGGGAAGCGCTGATTTGGGAAGGCAGTTGCAGCCCGAGACGCGCTTCAGCTCTTCCTGCGCGCCGCGCGCAGCTCGGACCACTGCGTCTCGCTCCATTGCAGCAAATCCTCCGCGCCCGACGAACGCAGATGCGCGCCGCCATCCTGCACGACCATCTCGCCATTGATGTAACCGGCTGCGTCCGAAATCAGGAAGCTCGCCAGATCGGCAAGCTCGCCGTGCTCGCCGGCGCGACCGAGCGGGTTGCGCGAGGCCCAACCGGACTCGCGGACCTCGGGTCGGAGCTGGCCCGTCGCGCCGGCCGTCGGGAACGCGCCGGGCGCGATGGCGACCGTGCGCACGCCCTTGGGTCCCCATTCGACGGCGAGACTCCTGGTCATCGCCAGCACCGCCGACTTCGCCATTGCCGACGGCACGGTGAAGGCGCGCCCGGTGATGGTCGAGGTCGACAGGATCGAGAGCACCACGCCCTTGTGCTTGCTCTCGATCCAGCGCTTGCCGGCAGCGAGCGTGCAATACATCGCGCCGTGCAGGGTCGGCGCGAGAATGGCGTCCGCAGCGCGGAAAGACAGATGCTCGCTCTGCGCGATGAAGGTCGCAGCCGCGTTGTTGACCAGCACGTCGAGCGGCGCCTCCCGCCACACCGCATCCATCATGGCATCGACGGCGGCGCCGTCGCGGATGTCGCACCGGATCGCGCCCACCTTGCCGCCGGGCGAGGCGCACATCTCGGCGGCGGTCGCCTGCAACAGCTCGAGCCTGCGACCGCAGATGATGAGCTCGGCGCCGAGCTCGAGAAAACGCCGCTCCATCGCAGCTCCCAGCCCGGATCCGCCGCCCGTGATCAAAATGCGTTTTCCTCGCAGCAAGCCTTTTTCAAACATCGTTTTACTCCTCCCAATATCGCCCGCCGTATTGTCGCCGCGCTTCAAATCCGGCATGGAGTATTGTGCCTTCCGTGTCCGTCCGAAAGCAGGTCCACG
>JAFAUV010000126.1 GCA_019243075.1 Bradyrhizobium sp. | reverse complement strand
GGAGGTTCCCAAAACAGGCTCTATCCTCTCATGGTTCGAGACGGCGCATTGGCGGCTCCTCAACCAAGAGGGAGTGGGGCGGAGCTACGCCGCGGGCCGATGGTCGTGCCCGGGCGCGGGGGTGTTCGCATCGACGATGTCGAGATGGATGCCGCCGCAGCGGACGCAGCGCTGGGTCCAGTATTGCGAGCCGCCGCGGCCGCCGATCACGCGCATGACGGCAAGGCTGCCGCGGCAATCCGGGCACTCGCTGCGGATGTTGCGCGAGAGCGCAGAGAGCAGTCGGGGATCAGGCGGCAGCATGGGCATTTCTCTCTTCGACTACGCTGCCCGAATTTCTCCGGGCTCGCTCCAGCGATGCTTGAAGCGCTCGATGTGGCGCTTGGCATCCGAGATCGCGGAATCCGAGTCGTTCCAGGCGAAGCCGACTTCGAGAGCGGCAAAGGGGTGGCTGCCGATGACAAGCGGCCGGCCGTCGGCGCGGCGGATGCGGGCGTGCCAAAGGTCGCGTCCGGCTTCGAATGACTCGATCCGGTAGCCCTGGTAGAGACAATCCATGTGGCGGTCCCCCGTGACGCTGCGGGCGAGGACATCATGGCTGCGGCATGCCGGATGTGAAGCAGTTCACAAGGCTTGCTCTTTTTTATCCTTGTTGCGGATACGCCGCCCCGCGGCCGGCGCCGCGGCAGCGCGCATGATCCAGCGGCGGAAGGCGGCGAAGTCGCGCTGCTCGGCCTGGAACGGGCGATAGACCAGGTACCAGCGCATGCCCTTCGACACCGAGAGCGCGAAGGGAGCAATCAGCCGGCCGGCGGCGAGGTCGTCGTCGATATAGGGCCGGATGCCCATGGCGATGCCGAGCCCGTCGAGCGCCGCCTGCAGCGCCTGGCCGTAATACTGGAATTCGGTGCCGCGCGCGGTGAGGCGGGAAACGCCGGCGGCCTTGAGCCAGGACGGCCAGTCCTGCGGCGAATGCGCGACGCGGAGCAGGTTCGCTGCCTTGAGCTCGACCGCGCGCTTCAGGGACGCGGCCAGTCTCGGCGCGCAGACCGGCGTCAGATCGGCGGCGAACAGCGGCTCGGCGGCGAGGCCCGGCCAATCGCCGTCACCGAGCTTGATGCCGCAGCTCCAGTCGTCGCCGAACGGCGCCGCCACGTCGCCGGTGGTGAAGCGCACCTCGATGGCGGGCTCCTGCCGGCTGAAATCCGCAAGCCGCGGGATCAGCCAGCGCATCGCAAAGGTCGGGCCGACGCCGATGGTGAGCACGCGCAACGAAGCGGGCGCCGTCACCTGCGCGGTGAGGCTCGCCAGCGCATCGAAGATCGGGGTCAGCCCGCTCTGATAGGCGCGGCCGGCCGCCGTCGGCACCAGCCGATTGGCCCGGCGTTCGAACAACGCGACGCCGAGCCGCTGTTCGAGCAGATGCACCATCCGGCTGACCGCGGCCGGCGAGACGTTGAGCTCGGCGCCTGCCGCGGCAAAGCTGCCGGCCCGCGCCGCCGCTTCGAACGCCCTGATGCCGTTGAGGAAGAGCAGCCGCCGCATGACCCTCAGGAAAACTGATGCTGAGAGCAAGTTAACTCGGTTTGCGCGCAAGGTACAAGCGGGGCACAACAATGCGGGTTGTTTTTCGCTTTCGAAACCGGCGTTGTTCGCCCCGGCGCTCTGCCGTGAAGAAGAACGGGAGGGCGCGACGACCGTCCGGCCGAGGTTCTGCCTCGCGACGAAGGCGAAGCGTTTGCGCGCAAACCATGCTCACATAAGGAAAAGGGCGATGACGGAGACCGCCGATCCGCTGGTGCTCGATTTCGTCGAATGGATCGCGCGCGAGCCGCGTGCCTATTCCGAGGTGGTCGGCACCTGGAAGACCTCGTGCCCGCGGCTGACCATCTGGGAGGACGCCGCCGAGCGCGGCTATGTCGCGCGCGAGACCATCGCGGGTTTTGGCCTCGTCGTGACCGTGACCGAAGACGGCGAAAGGCTGTTGCGGACGCATGGCCGCATGAGCTGAAGCGCGATCACATTTTTGCACGCGGCTGCTGCCCGCCATTGACTTGGGTGCCGGCCATGGCAAGCTTCATGCAATCGCATCTAGTTTCAACGCGCCAACGCTGGGAGCGCCGGCATGATCGACCTGTATTATTGGACCACGCCGAACGGCCACAAGATCACGATGTTCCTCGAAGAGGCCGGCCTCGGTTACAAGATCTTTCCCGTCAACATCGGCAAGGGCGAGCAGTTCAAGCCCGAATTTCTGGCGATCGCGCCGAACAACCGCATCCCGGCGCTGGTCGATCACGCGCCGAAAGGCGGCGGCAAGCCGATCTCCATCTTCGAGTCGGGCGCGATGCTGCTCTATCTCGCCGAGAAGACCGGCAAGTTTCTTCCCGCCGATCTCTGCGGCCGCTACGACGTGATCCAGTGGACGTTCTGGCAGATGGGCGGGCTCGGGCCGATGGCCGGCCAGAACCATCACTTCCGCAACTATGCGGTCGACAAGATTCCCTACGCCATTGACCGCTATGTCAACGAGACCAACCGCCTCTATGGCGTGCTCAACAAGCGCCTGTCGGACCGAGAGTTCATCGGCGGCGACTACTCGATCGCCGACATGGCCTGTTATCCCTGGGTGGTTCCGTTCAAGAACCAGGGCCAGGACATCGATCAGTTCCCGCATCTGAAGCGCTGGCTGGAGACCATCAAGGCGAGGCCCGCGACCGAGCGCGCCTATGCCAAGGCCAGGGAGGTCAATCCGAATTTCGGCCAGCCCGTCAACCGCACCGAGGAGGAGCGGAAGATTTTGTTCGGGCAGACCGCGGCGGTGGTGCGGTAAGTTCTGCTAGTACTACTGGGTCACAAATTTCGCCGCTGGTTTAGCGGCATGCGACGGTTGCAACATGGGCATCGTTGCAGGGTCGCTGCGATCGTGACGGCCAACAGCCGATGAATGGTGGCGATCGAGTTCGGGACGTGGCGCTGCGGCCG
>JAFAUV010000015.1 GCA_019243075.1 Bradyrhizobium sp. | reverse complement strand
GGCCGCAGCGCATCAAGGAAGCGCGCGCCAAACGCGAAAAAGGGGAGATCTCGGCCGAAGAGCTGCGCAAGGTCGAGGACATGGAGATCGAGAAGGTTGTGCATCGGCAGGCCTCGACCGGGCTGAAACTCGCGACCGACGGCGAGTTCCGCCGCTCCTGGTGGCACTTCGACTTCCTGGCCAAGCTCACGGGCTGCGAGCTGTTCCACCCCGACATGGGCATCCAGTTCGCCGGCGTGCAGACCCGGCATGATGCTGTGCGCGTGGTCGGCAAGGTCGATTTTCCGGACCATCATCCGATGCTTGACCACTTCCGTTTCCTGAAGAAGTGGGCCGATCAGGCCCATGTCACGGCCAAGATGACGATCCCATCGCCGACGGTGCTGCACTTCCGCGGCGGCCGCAAGTTGATCTCCCGGGAGGCCTATCCCGATCTCGACGCCTTCTATGAGGACCTCGGCAAGACCTATCGCAAGGCGGTCAGGGCGTTCTACGACGCGGGCTGCCGCTACCTGCAGTTCGACGATACCGTCTGGGCCTATTTGTGCTCGCAGGAGGAATTGCAGAAGTCGCGCGAGCGCGGCGACAATCCGGATGGCCTGCAGCAGATCTATGCGCGCATCATCAATTACGCGCTCGCCGAGAAGCCGGCCGACATGGTGGTCACCACCCATGTCTGCCGTGGCAATTTCCGCTCGACCTGGATTTCCTCGGGCGGCTACGAACCGGTTGCGGAAACCATGCTCGCCCGCACCAATTACGACGGTTATTTCCTGGAATATGATTCCGATCGCGCCGGCGGCTTCGAGCCGCTGCGCTTCCTGCCCAGGGGCGACAAGGTCGTGGTGGTCGGCGTCATCACCTCGAAATTCGGCGAGCTCGAGAAGAAGGACGATATCAAGCGCCGGCTGGAGGAGGCGTCGAAATTCGTCCCCCTGGAACAGCTCGCGGTTTCGCCGCAATGCGGCTTCGCTTCGACGGAGGAGGGCAATATCCTCTCCGAGGAGGAGCAATGGGCGAAGCTGCGGCTCGCCGTCGAAGTCGCGAACGAGGTTTGGGAAAAGTAATTTCTTCTCGTTGTTCGGGAGGGGTTACATCGAATGTCCGCTCCTGATGCCATCATCATCGGCGCAGGACCCGCGGGACTTGCTTGCGCCGCGATGCTGCGAAAGGCTGGATTGAGCGCGACCGTGCTGGAGAAGACGGGCGCGGTCGGATCGGTATGGCGGCTGCACTACGACCGGCTGCACCTCCATACCGACCGCGATCATTCCGGCTTGCCGGGCATGGCGATGCCACGCGACTACCCCACCTATCCATCGCGCGCGCAGGTCGTCGACTATCTCGAAGCCTATGCCCGGCATTTCGAGATTCGGCCGCGCTTCAACACGGATGTGGTGCGGGTAAGGCGCGGCGGCGAAGGCTGGCGTGTCGAAACCGATGCGGGCGAATTTCTCGCACCAGTCGTCGTGGTCGCAACGGGAATTGCGAGCGCGCCCTACCGGCCCTCCTGGCCGGGCATGGAGACATTTCAAGGCAACATCATTCACAGCAGCGAGTACCGCGACGCCACCGCGTTTGCCGGCAAGCGGGTGCTTGTGGTTGGCTTCGGCAATTCCGGCGGCGAGATTGCGCTCGATCTCGCCGAGGCAGGCATCGAGGTTGCGCTCGCCGTGCGCAGCCCGGTGCAGATCATCCCGCGCGATCTTCTCGGCGTTCCGATCCTGACCTGGGTCATTCTGTATCGGCATTTGCCGGCGCGCCTGGTCGACGCCATCAATGCGCCGGTGCTGCGGCTCGCGCTGGGCGATTTCGAGAAGCTGGGGCTCCGCCGCGCAAGCAAAGGGCCGCGGCGGATGGTGGAGGAGGACGGCCATGTGCCGCTGATCGACATCGGCACGCTCGCCAGAATCAGGGATGGTTCGATCCGCCTCCGCGGCGGCATCGACCGCCTGAGCGACAGCGCCATCGTCTTTGCGGATGGCGCCGAGGAGACGTTCGACGCGATCGTCCTTGCCACCGGATTTCGGCCCGACTTGCGGCGCTTGATTGCAGGCGAGGACGGTCTGTTCGACCAGCACGGCCTGCCACGCGTCACGGGCAGGCCGACAGCGGCGCCCGGCTTCTATTTCTGCGGCCAGATCACGGTGCCGACGGGCCAGCTTCGCGAGATTGCAATCGAGGCGCAGCGGATCGCCGCCAGCGCGCAGGCGCTATTGAAGAAGTAGTCTTCTGTCATTTCGCTGCAGAAGAGTTGAGTTCACCGCCGCGGCTGAAGCGGCGTGCGCGTGCCGCTATTTTCTGACGATGCCGAACACCGGCGCAACGCCGTCGGCGAGATGGATCGGACCATCCAGCCGAAGGACGCGAGAGGCACCGGCCGGCTCGATCGACGCAATGGAGCGCCGGTCGGACGGCGAAATCTCGATCTCGTCTCCCTTCTTGATCAGAAGCCGGCCGAAATCGCTCTCCGCCAGCAACACTTCGTCGCCCGATCCTCGATTAATGCCGCGGTCCCAATCCCGGTTGGAAACCGGCTCAGGACTGAACGTATCCGGAAGCGAGATGATCTCCTCGCGCTTCCAGACCGTGCCGCGGCGCGAAGCCATCGCGAAAGTGATGCGGCTGACCGTCCGGTCGGATTTGGCCTGCGCATCGATGCAGACGCCCTTGCTTGAGATAACCTGGTTTCTGACGAGGTCAAAATCATAGTCGACGATCTTGCCGTCCTGCTCCGCGTTGATGATAAAGGTCTTCTCCGGCGATTGGATGGAGCAGGGATACAGCAGGGTGAACCACTGATTGCTCATCCTCAATTCGATGCCGAGCGAAGCGCTTTCGAAGATGGGTGCGGCGTCTGCATGTTCCTTGATCACCCATGTGCCCGCCGTTTCGATGTGCTTGTCGAAGACGCGGATCGCGATGGCGGCTCCGACGATCAGCGCCGGCAGGGAGGCGACCGCGAAGCTGCGTAGCGCATCGCCGCGCTTCAGCGCGAGATGGTCCTTGAAGCTGACAGCCGCAACCGCGAGCATCCCAACACCGAGCGGGATGGTCGGGACGTACCACATCGCCATGTCATAGGGCATGTGATCGAACGAATGTCCCTTGCCGAGGATGAACCAGGACAGGGGAGCCGCAAAGGAGGCAAGGACCGCCAGTGCCAGGACCTGGAGCCTTCCGCGCTGGGCGCCGTAGAACCAGTTGAAGCGCTCATCGAGCAGGATCAGCACGGCATAAAGCGCGAGCAGCGTGAGCAGGAAGCCGAAGCTCTTGATCAGGGTGATGTAGTTGCCGCCGAGATAGGCCCAGATCACGGCCCCGATCGGCTGGAATTTTCCGAGGATCAATTGGTCCTGCAGCGAGGAGCTGTCGCCGACCATTCGATTGGCGGCCTTTTGCATGAAGACGGCAAAGCCGCCCTGCTTGGCTGCTTGCATGATGGCCGCGACAGCGAAGGCAGCGACACCCAGGCTGACGACTCTGACGGCGTTTCGAAGCACGTGTCGAAAAGGGTCAGGCCTTTCCTTAACCGTCAGGATGCAACCGACCGCCGTTGCCAGGATGATGGTCGAGGTGAATTCGTAACCGGAGAGGAAGCGGAACAGAAAGGCCAGAAACAGCAGCCCGAGCAGGAAGCGCGCGCGCCGCGGATCATCCTCGTCGGCGAGCAGCATCCCGAAGGGAAGGGGCAGCAGCCAGCTTCCCGCGAACCAGCACAGGTTGGGCGCCAGTCCGCTGAACATGGGCTCGATCGCGACCGGAAGCAGGAAGCCGAAGAATGCCGCCCAACCGAATTTCGAGCGCAGGATGGCGGCCATCCACACAAACATGCTCGCGGTGAACAGCGACGCCAGCAGGTGATAGAAGGAGAGCCGGACGCGGCGCGGCAGTGGATCGATGAGATCGATGGCCGCGAATACGTAACCCTGCATGGCGAAATGGCTCGGATATGGCGCCCAGGTCAGCCCGAGGCGATGGATCAGCTCTGGATTTTCGAAATAACGGACCTGCTTGTCGTAATTGTCGGGATCGGCGGTGCTGTTGGGATGTTCGGCGTCGGCGTTGGATCCGAGGTCCGTGTTCTTGAACAGGCCATCGGCCGCGGCGCGCGCCATGCGGCCGACGACCGAGGCTTCCGACGTGTCGTCGTAGACCCGGTCGATCATCGAGGGAGAAAAGCGCAATAGATTGCCCCAATAAATCGCGGCCAGAACGATGGCGGCAACGATCGCAACCCATGCAGGGCGGGGCCTCAATCGCCCAACATCAGCAAGCACTGGCAGCTCCCCTCAGCTCCGCACTCGGCGGAGCTTCCTAATCACCTATCGGCTGTCGGGCAACCCTTGACTGGCCCGCGCCGCGCGTTGCCCCAAGCGCATTCCCCTGTTGGGCAGGAAATGGTAGGATGATGACCCATCTGCCTCGCTGCCCACCGCCGCTCCCCATCGCCTCCCAACTCATGAAAAACGACGAAATCCTGAACCAGATCTCGGAATTCTGCCGCCAGGCCGACATGGCGGAATCGACGTTTGGACGCCGCGCGGTCAATGACGGCAAGCTGGTGCACCGCTTGCGTGAGGGCAAGCGCATCACCATCGACACGCTCGACCGTATTCAGGCCTATATCGCGGCCTCCACGCCGGGCGGCGTGGTGCCGCCCCGGGGCCTGCAGGTGCGGGAAGAGAAGCGCGATCCCCGCAGCAATTTCCGCTTCTTCGAAAACCGGCAGAAATACCTGTTGTTCGTGCACACCTGCAGCGAGAAGCGGGTGATTGCCGAGCGGATCGGGCTCGAGCTTTCCAGTATTCATCCGCGTCCGCCGGCGCTTCGTGTGTTCGATGCGGGCATCGGCGACGGCACGGTGCTGGCGCGGGTGATGCGGCTGATGCACGGCCGTTTCCCGCACATGCCGTTCTATGTCGCCGGCAAGGAACTCAGCCTCGAGGACGTTCGCCTGACCCTGGAGAAGGTCCCGGACCGATTGTTCGAGCACCCCGCAACCGTCTTTGTCCTGACCAACATGTACTATGCGGAGGCGCCCTGGCTGACGCCGAAGTCGCAGGCGGCGGCCGCCGGAATGATCTGGCATGAGGTGCCCCTGCGCGGCGCCTCGTCGGGCGAGTTCGAGGTCCAAATAGCGGATTTGCGGCCCTTTCTGGAGCAGAATTGGCGCGCCAGTGTCTCGCCACGCACCGGCATGCCGATCTATGAGCGCCCGGTGGCGCTGGTTTTGTATCGCGAGGATCACCGGTTCCTGCTGGATTCCATCATCCCCCGCGCCGGCCGCACCGAGGCCAATTTCGATCTCGTGATCGCCTCCCAGCCCTATCGGGCCAAATCGTCGGTGAATTTCCGCGCCAAACGCATCATCGCCCCGCTGGCAAGGGCACTTCGCCCCGGTGGCCGGCTGATCGGGATTCACTCTCACGGACAGGATCCGGGCATGGAAATCATCCAGGCGGTCTGGCCCGGAGAAAATCCTTTCTCCGTAAGCCGTCATGAGCTATTGCGCGCCGTTAAGTATGAATTGGGTTCGACCGGGCGGGACTTGAACTTTAACGCTTATGCCGATAACCGCTCGATCTTCCGATATGATATGGAAGCGCTGCCCAACGAGGTAACGGGCTCGATTGGAACCTCGACGGCCTTCGCGGCGTGGAACGCGGCGGTGTACGTCGCCCAGATCGAAGACGACCGGTTGACGGAGGAAATGGCTCAAAGCGGCCGCACTCTCGATGCCGCCAGAGGGGTTCTGCGAAGGCATAATGGGCTTTGGTTTTATGACGAATCCTACGTCATCTCGCGCCGGCGGGACTGACATCCCAGGACAGTTGGAACACACATTTGAAACGGCCGCCCCTGGGGGGCGGAAGAAGGGGTCTGCTTGATGCGCGAGTCTTACCTGTTCACCAGCGAGTCGGTCTCGGAAGGCCATCCGGACAAGGTTTCGGACCAGATTTCCGACGCGATCCTCGATGCCTTCATCGAAAAGGACGTCAAGCTCGGCATCGCCGACGACAGCCTTGTCAATACGCGTCTCGGCTGCGAGACGCTGTGCACGACCAACAAGATCGTCATTGCCGGCGAAGGCCGCGGCCAGCTCTTCCGCACCATCCATGGCCAGTCCGTGGTCGATCGCGAACTGGTCACGGAAATCGCGCGCGGCGTGGTCAAGGACATCGGCTACGACCAGAACGGCTTTTCCTTTCACGGCGCCGACGTCGAAGTGCTCTTGCACGGCCAGTCGCCCGATATCGCGATGGGCGTCGATGCCAAGAAGAAGAAAGGCGGCGAGGAGGAGGGCGCCGGCGACCAGGGCATGATGTTCGGCTATGCCTGCACCGAGAGCGAGGTGTACGAGAAGGGCTCGTACATGCCGGCGCCGATCTATTTCGCGCACAAGGTGCTGAAGGTTCTCTCCGAGAAGCGCCGCAATGGCCAGCTCGCCGATCTGCAGCCCGACGCCAAGAGCCAGGTCACGGTGAAATATGTCGCGGGCAAGCCGCCCGGCTGCACCAAGGTCGTGGTCTCGACCCAGCACAACGAGAAGAGCCGCAACAACAAGAAGTACACGCCCGGCCTGATCAAGGAGATGATCTCGACCGCGGTGGAGTCGGCGCTGCCCAAGGGGTGGATGCCGCAGAGATCGTCCGACTTCCTGGTCAACCCGACCGGCAATTTCGTGGTCGGCGGACCCGACGGTGACTGCGGCCTCACCGGGCGCAAGATCATCGTCGACACCTATGGCGGCTACGCCCCGCATGGCGGCGGCGCCTTCTCCGGCAAGGACCCCACCAAGGTCGACCGCTCGGCGGCCTATGCCGCGCGCTATCTCGCCAAGAACGTGGTTGCCGCGGGCCTTGCCGAGCGCTGCACCATCCAGGTCGCCTATGCGATCGGTGTCGCCGACCCGATGTCGCTGCTGGTCGAGACCCATGGCACCGGGAAGGTGGACGAGAAGAAGCTCGAGAAGGTGCTGCCGGAGCTATTCCGCCTCACGCCGACCAACATCCGCCGCTCGTTGAAGCTGAACCGGCCGATCTACCGCCGCACCGCGGCCTATGGCCACTTCGGCCGCGCCGCTGAAAAGGACGGCGGCTTCTCCTGGGAACGAACCGATCTCGCCGATGCGCTCAAGCGCGCGTTCTAGATCGACATATGACGTTATGGGGGCCGGGCTTGTCCCGGCCATCCACGCCCTCAGTCGAGGCCAGGACGTGGATGCCCGCCACGACGGAAACGAATTGCTGTCCGATGTTCCGGGAACACCGCTCGCGCAAAGAAGGATGATCATATGACCGCCGCTGCCAAGAAGCCTGCCTTCACCGACTACATCGTCAAGGACATTGCGCTCGCCGAATTCGGCCGCAAGGAAATCTCGCTGGCCGAGACCGAAATGCCCGGTCTGATGGCGACGCGCGAGGAGTTCGGCCCGAAGCAGCCGCTGAAGGGCGCTCGCATCGCTGGCTCGCTGCACATGACGATCCAGACCGCGGTGCTGATCGAGACGCTGGCTGCGCTCGGCGCGGACATCCGCTGGGTCTCCTGCAACATCTATTCGACGCAGGATCACGCCGCGGCCGCGATTGCGGCGGTCGGCATCCCCGTGTTCGCCGTGAAAGGCGAGACGCTGAGCGAATATTGGGACTACACCGCAAAGCTGTTCGACTGGCATGGCGGCGGCACGCCCAACATGATCCTCGACGATGGCGGCGATGCCACCATGCTGGTGCATGCCGGCCATCGCGCCGAGCGGGGCGATACCGCCTTCCTCGACCAGCCTGCTTCCGAGGAAGAGGAAATCTTCTACGCACTGATCAAGCGGCTACTGAAGGAAAAGCCGAAGGGCTGGTTTACGGAGATCGCGAAAAACATCAGAGGTGTCTCGGAAGAGACCACCACGGGCGTGCACCGTCTCTACGAGATGGAGAAGAAGGGCACGCTGCTGTTTCCGGCGATCAACGTCAACGACAGCGTCACCAAGTCGAAATTCGATAATCTCTATGGCTGCCGCGAATCGCTGGTCGACGGCATCCGCCGCGGCACCGACGTGATGCTGTCGGGCAAGATCGCGATGGTCGCGGGCTTCGGCGACGTCGGCAAGGGCTCGGCCGCGTCGCTGCGCCAGGCCGGCTGCCGGGTCATGGTCTCCGAGATCGATCCGATCTGCGCGCTGCAGGCGGCGATGGAGGGCTACGAGGTCGTGACCATGGAAGACGCCGCGCCTCGGGCCGACATCTTCGTCACCGCGACCGGCAACAAGGACATCATCACGATCGAGCACATGCGCGCGATGAAGGACCGCGCCATCGTCTGCAATATCGGCCACTTTGACAACGAGATCCAGGTCGCCTCGTTGCGTAACCTGAAATGGAACAACATCAAGCCGCAGGTCGACGAGATCGAATTCCCGGACAAGCACCGAATCATCCTGCTGTCCGAAGGACGCCTTGTGAATCTCGGCAACGCCATGGGCCATCCGTCCTTTGTGATGTCGGCCTCCTTCACCAACCAGACGCTGGCCCAGATCGAACTGTTCGCCAACAACAATGGCGGCAAATACGAGAAGAAGGTCTATGTGCTGCCGAAGACGCTGGACGAGAAGGTCGCCCGGCTGCACCTCGCCAAGATCGGCGTCAAACTCACCGAGCTCCGCAAGGACCAGTCCGATTATATCGGCGTGAAGCAGGAAGGCCCCTACAAGGCCGATCATTACCGCTATTGATGCTCCGGACGTCATTGCCGGGCTGGACCAGGCTTGACCCGGCCATCCATCTCTCCAAAATGAATGGTTATGCGGGCCAAGCCCGCGTATGACGATCTTGCAGGCGGCTGCCGTTCCGACCGGCATGGAGGTCACGATGGCACCAGAGCATTTCGACGTGCTGATCATCGGCGCCGGCCTGTCCGGGATCGGCGCCGGCTATCATCTGCAGACGAAATGCCCCGGCAAGAGTTTCGCCATCCTCGAGGGCCGCGATGCGATCGGCGGCACCTGGGACCTGTTTCGCTATCCGGGCGTCCGCTCCGACAGCGACATGTTCACGCTCGGCTATTCCTTCAAGCCTTGGACCGATCCAAAAGCGATTGCTGACGGCCCGCGCATTCTCAACTACGTCCGGGAGACCGCGGTCGAGAACGGCATCGACAAGAAAATCCGCTTTCGTCATCGCGTGAAGCGCGTGTCTTGGTCGACCAAGGAGGCGCGCTGGACGGTGGAGGTCGAGCGGATGCCGGCTGCCGGCGCGACCGAGACCGTCGCCTTTACCTGCAATTTCCTGTTTTCCTGCGCCGGCTATTACAGATATGAGGAAGGCTACACGCCGGAATTTGCCGGCACCGCGGATTTTGCCGGCCGGATCATCCATCCGCAGAAATGGCCTGATGATCTCGACTATGCAGGCAAACGGGTCGTCGTGATCGGCTCGGGCGCGACGGCGGTGACGCTGGTGCCGGAGCTGGCCAGGGCCGCGGCCCACGTCACCATGCTGCAGCGCTCGCCGACCTATGTGGTGTCGCGACCGGCGCAGGATCTGCTCGCCAACAAGCTGCGTCGCAACCTGCCGGCCAAACTCGCCTATCACCTGATTCGGTGGCGCAACGTACTGTGGGGGATGTACTTCTTCCAGCTGTCGCGGCGCAAGCCGGCCGACGTCAAGCGGCTGATCCTCGGCGGTGTCCGCATGGCGCTCGGCCCGGACTACGACATCGCGACCCATTTCACGCCGCGCTACAATCCCTGGGACCAGCGGCTCTGCCTCGTGCCCGATGGTGACCTGTTCAGCTCGATCAGGGAAAATCGCGCTTCCGTCGTCACCAGTGAAATCGACGCTTTCATCCGAAACGGCATCCGCCTGAAGGACGGCAGCGAGCTTCCGGCCGACATCATCGTCACCGCAACGGGCCTTGCGCTGCAGGTTCTGGGCGGCGTGCAGGTCAGCGTCGACGGCCGCGATGTCGATTTCTCGAACAAGCTGACCTACAAGGGCATGATGTATTCCGACGTGCCGAACCTGGCGTCGTCCTTCGGCTATACCAACGCGTCCTGGACGCTGAAATGCGATCTCACCTGCGAATATGTCTGCCGGTTGATCAACTACATGGATCGCCACAACTATCGGCAGTGCATGCCGCACAATGACGACGCCGGCATCGAGGCGTTGCCGTCGATCGATTTCTCATCCGGTTACGTCAAGCGCTCGATTGCGAAGATGCCCAAGCAAGGTTCCAAGCGGCCGTGGCGGCTCTATCAGAATTATGCCCTCGACATCGTCACGCTGCGCTTCGGCAAGGTTGACGATGGCGTGATGCAGTATTCGTGAGTGCGGGAGCGGCATCCTGGGCTCTGACCGGGCCGTTATTCGAGCGCGGGTGCCGCGCGCTTGGCGGCGGCCTTTCAGCGCGGGCGATCGTCGAATTCGGCTTTGCACCCTGGCCATGCGCGGTTTCGCGTATACGGTCTTGCCGTGGAATCGGCGATGTTGGGAAACGGTTAACGCCAAATTAACCGGCGAGTTCTAGGCTTGAGGAGACGGGCGCCTGCTTACGAGCCACGGGGAAGCCCATGGAAGCCCAAAAGATTGCCGTTGACGCCATCGTGGCGCTGACCGATTGCGATCGCGACGCGGTTGCTGCCTTCATCCGCCGGCTCTATCTCGCCGGCGTCAGGGATCCGAAGCGCCTGACCTTCAAGGGTCTGCAGGCGGTCGGGCGCAGCTGATCAAAATTCGGCAATCGAAACAGCCCCGAACGCCATCCGGGCCGTTGCTTTTTGCCTGGAATGGCCGGATCAGGCCGGCTTGCCGATCGTCACCTTCAGCGTGCCGACGCCGTCGACGCCGCACTCGATCTTGTCGCCGGGGGAGAGCGCCGCAACGCCGGCCGGCGTACCCGTCATGATGATGTCGCCCGGCCCGATCTCGACCTGCTGCGACAGCTTCCAGATGATCTCGGGGATATTCCAGATCAGCTCGGCGAGATCGCCCTTCTGCCGCTCGGTGCCGTTCACGGAGAGCCAGATCTTGCCCTTGGAGGGATGACCGATCCTGGAAGCCGGCTGCAGCGCCGAGCAGGGCGCCGAATGGTCGAACGACTTGCCGATCTCCCACGGCCGCTCCTTCTTGCGCGCGGCCTGCTGCAGGTCGCGCCGCGTGAGGTCGATGCCTACCGCGTAGCCATAGACGTGATCCAGTGCCTTCTCGGTCGGAATGTTGAGCCCGCCGCTCTTCATCGCGACCACCAGCTCGACCTCGTGGTGCATGTCCTTGGTCAGCGGGGGATAGGGGATGGTGGCGCCGTCCGGCTCGAGCATGTCGGCATGCTTGGCGAAGAAAAATGGCGGATCCCGCTCGTCATTGCCCATCTCGCGAATATGTTCGAGATAGTTGCGGCCGACGCACCAGATACGGCGCACGGGAAAGGATTTCGATTCTCCGACCACCGCAAGGAAGGCCTGCGACGGCGCGGGAATGACAAAGGCTTTGGCGTTCATGGAAGGTCTCGGCGGGTTACGAAGAGAGATCAGGACCCTATTACGCGGTTGCCCCGACCGAGGCTAGTAGCGGCGCAAAAGAATGCCCAACGAGGGCAGCCGCAGCCGATCGGCCCATTCAGCTTTCAAGAGCTTGCCGAATAGGCGAGCGTGGGAGCTGCGGCAGCCTCGCGCTGCTGCAGACGGAAGAAAGAGGCATAGCGTCCGCCGCGGCGCAGCAACTCGTCGTGCCGGCCGCGCTCGACGATCTCGCCGGCCTCGACCACCAGGATGGTATCGGCATGCATGATAGTGTGCAGGCGGTGTGCGATCACGATGGTGGTGCGGTTCTGACAGAGATGTTCGATCGCCTCCTGCACCTGCTTCTCGGATTCCGAATCGAGTGCGGCGGTCGCCTCATCGAGCAGGATGATCGGCGCGTTCTTGATCAGCGCGCGGGCCACCGCGACGCGCTGGCGCTGGCCGCCGGAAAGCTGGGTTCCGTGTTCGCCGACCGGCGTGTCATAGCCGAGGGGAAAAGCCATGATGAACTCGTGCGCGCAAGCCGCTTTCGCCGCCTCGACGATTTCGGCTTGCGTCGCATCCGGCTTGCCGAAAGCGATGTTGGCGCGGATGGTGTCGCGGAACAGATAGACGTCCTGACCGACATAGGCGGTCTGCTGACGCAGCGAGCGGCGCGACGCCCTTGAAATGGCCTGGCCGTCGATCACGATAACGCCTTCGGTCACCTCGTAGAAGCGAAGCAACAGCGCCAGCACGGTGGATTTGCCGCCGCCGGAGGGACCGACGAGTGCCGTCATCTTGCCGGGCTCGGCGACAAAGCTCATGCGGTTCAGCACCGGCTCGCCGACACGGTAGGCGAAACTGACATCGCGCAGCTCAACGCGCGAATCCGTCAGCTTCAGCGCCGGCTTGTCGTCGTCGGAGATTTCGGTTGCCGGGCTGTCGACGATTTCGAGCAGCATCCGCGCCCCGACGAGATTGCTGTTGAGGTCGATGTTGAGCCGCGCCAGCCGCTTGGCCGGCTCGTAGGCCATCAGGAAGGCGGTCAGGAACGAGAAGAACTGGCCGGGCGTCGCATGCTGCGCCACCACGCTGTAGCCGCCATACATCAGCCCGCCTGCGACCGCGAGGCCGCCCAGCGTTTCCATCAGCGGGCTCGAGCGGTTCGACACCCGCGCCATCTTGTTGGCGTTGCGCTCGACCGCCTCGATGCTTTCATTGATGCGCTCGCGCATGGTCTCTTCCAGCGTGAACGCCTTCACCGTGCGGATGCCCTGCAGCGATTCCTGCATGGTTTCGAGAATGTCGGCGGTGCCGGTGAACTGGTTATAGGCAAGACCCTTGATGCGCTTCACGAGCTTGCGCAGCACCAGGAAGGCCGGCGGCGCGATCAGGAAGCCCAGCATCGCCATATAGGCGTCCTGCACGATCATCACGGCGACGAGGCCGACCAGCAGCAAGAGGTCGCGACCGACCGCGTTAATCAGGAGGTTGAGCACCTGCGTGACGGAATTGGCGCCTTGCGTCAGGCGCGCCAGGAATTCCGACGAATGCCGCGCGGAGAAGAAACCGACGCTCTCGCTCATCAGCTTGGCGAAGAGGCGCCGCTGATTGTTGGCGAGGATGGCGTTCGAGATCTTCGACAGCGTCACGGTCTGCGCATAGAGCGCGATGCCGCGGAGCAGGAACAGGCCGAAGATGATGCTGGAAAAGAGCGCGATG
>JAFAUV010000359.1 GCA_019243075.1 Bradyrhizobium sp. | reverse complement strand
CGCTTCGACGGCGGCGTTGAGCGCGAGCAGGTCGGTCTGGCGGGCGATCTCCTGGACGATGGTGATCTTCTCGGCAATGGTCTGCATCGCCTGCACCGCGCGGCCAACGGCAGCACCAGAGGCTTCCGCGTCCCGCGCCGATTGCGCCGCGATCTTCTCGGTCTGGCTCGCATTGTCGGCATTCTGTTTCACGTTCGCCGCCATCTCCTCCATCGAGGAGGAAGCCTCCTCGGCCGAGGAGGCCTGCTCGGTGGCACCTTGCGAGAGCTGCTCGGCGCTGGCCGAGAGCTCCTGGCTGCCGGCCGAGACGTTCTGCGCCGCAGTCAGCGCTTCGGCGACGATCTGGCGCAGCTTCTCGACCATCGCGTTCAGCGAACGGATGAGGTCGCCGACCTCGTCGTTGCTGGCGGACGGGATGGTCTGGCTGAGATCGCCGTTGGCAACCGCGCCGGCGAGGCCGACGGCCCGGCCCAGCGCGCGGCTGATGCTGAGCGAAATCCAGATGGCGGCCACTACTGCGACGACCAGCGAGGCGAGCACTAGGCCCAGCACCAGCATCTGGCCACGGGCACCATTGTCCTTGGCCTGCTCGGCCTGCTCGCTCATCGACTTGCGCACGTAAGCGACATATTCCTCGATCGCCGCCGAGGTTTCGGCCATCGCCTTGCGTCCCTCTGCGGTCGAATGCTCGGTGGCCTTGGCCTTGTCCACCTTCGCGAGCTTGATGGTCTCGTCCTCGACTGCGTTCATGTGGCCGTAGACAGTGGCAAAACGATCAAGGATCTGCTTGCCGGTCTCCGTCGCAATCGCGTAAATCTCGTTTCGGGTCTTGGTGGCGCTGCCGCGCAGTTCATTGATTTCGGCGGCGAACTTTTCGTGGTCTGCATCGGAGGCCGCCAGCAGCACGTTCTTCTCCGCGCGATTCTGCAGCAGAACCGTTTTCTCCAACTCGCCGGACTTCTGAATCCGCTCGGTGCGGGAGATCAGACCGTTCATGTCGGAGAGCATGTCGCTCAGCTTCGTATAGGCGCCGCCGCCCGCGATCATCGAGAGCACGATGATTACGCCGAACGTGCTGGCGAGCTTTGCCTTGACCGTAAATCTCATCTTCAGCCCCTCAGTCTCCGCGGAGACTTCTCTCAATTCAGGATGCGTTCCATGCTGGGAACGATGACGAACTCTTCACGCCACTTGGTGATGAAGCGGATGAACTCCGGCTTCCAATGCATGCCGACGCGCGGCGTCGGCTGCACGTCGGTCTGCGAGATTTCGGTGACCTCGTAGACCTTGTCGGCCATGACGCCGACCAGCACCGGCTCGTTGTCGATATCGAGCTCGATGACCACAATGCGCGTATCGGCGCTGTCGTCGGTGATCGGCATGCCGAAACGGATGCGCAGGTCGGCAAGCGGAATGACGTTGCCGCGCACGTTGATGACGCTGGGCACGAAGGCCTTCGCGCCCGCCACTTTGGTCGCGGGGACCGGATCGATGATCTCGCGGACCAATCCCGCATCGAGCGCGAACTTCTCGTCGCCGAGCCCGATCATGACGACCTGCATCGAACCTTGCTGACGCGCCGTTGGGGCTTGGACCTGAGCTTGCTCCCGACCATTCGGCATTAGGCGGCCTCGTAGATTTGCTTTTCGGACTGCGCCTGGGCGGCCGCGACGAGCTGCGCCACGTCCAGGATCAGGGCCGCGGTGCCGTCGCCGAGGATGGCCGCGCCCGAGAAGATCGTGACGTCGGAATGCAGCTTCGACAGCGACTTGATGACGGTCTGGTGATTGCCGATGATCTGGTCGGCGACCAGGCCGACGCGGCTCTCGCCGGTGGAGATGATGATGGTCTTCTGGTGCAGCTCCGGCGAGCCCGGCACTTGCAGCAACTCGCGCAGCTTGAGGAACGGAACGAGATTGCCACGAACGTTGAGGAAGTTGCGGCCGCGCGAGCGCTGGTGTTCCGGCATCAGCTCGACGCATTCCTCGACCGCCGAGAGCGGGATGATGTAGCGGCCGCCTCCGACCCGGATCAAAAGTCCCTCGATGATTGCGAGCGTCAGCGGCAGGCGCAGCGTAACCGTCGTTCCCTGGCCGGGCCTGGTGGCGAGGTCGATGGTGCCGCGCATGTTCTCGATGGTGCGCTTGACCACGTCCATGCCGACGCCGCGGCCGGACAATGCCGAGATCGTCGGCGCGGTCGAGAAGCCGGGATGAAAGAGGAACTGGTGGATTTCATGATCGGAAAGCGTCGCACCCGGCGCAATCAGCCCCTGCTCCTCCGCCTTGGCACGGATCCGAGCGGTATTGAGCCCGCCGCCATTGTCCTTCACGGTGACCAGCACCTGCGCGCCGGAATGGACGGCGGTGAGCTCGATGCGGCCGTTCTCGGTCTTGCCGGCGGCGGCGCGCCTGGGGCTGTCCTCGATGCCGTGATCGATCGCGTTGCGGATCAGGTGCACCAACGGATCGGCCAGGCACTCGATCATGGTCTTGTCGAGCTCGGTGTCCTCGCCCGAGGTCACGAACTCCACCGGTTTGGCGAGGTCGCGGGAAAGGTCGTGCACCAGGCGGCGGAAGCGGCCGAACAGCGAGCCGATCGGAACCATGCGCGCGCCCATGGTGGTGTCGCGCAGGCTCGCGGCCAAGCGCTCGATTTCCTCCGCGATCATCTTGATGGAGAGATCGGAGCCGGCCGCGGCCAATTGCGTGAGACGGGCCTGCGCGATCACGAGCTCGCCGACCCGGTCCATCAGCTCGTCCAGACGCTCCGCCTGGACCCGGACCGTGGCGATGCCTTCATTGCGCTTCGGCTCGTCACGGCGCTGCTCGGCGGCCGCCGGCGCCTTCGCAGCCGCTTCCGTTGCGCGCGCCGGCGCCGCTTCGACCGCCGGTGCAACTTCCGCGACGGTCGCTGCCTCGAGCGGTTCGATCTGCAGCGCGACTTCCGGCGCCGCCGCTTCCGCCTGCGTCGCCAGCGGCGCCAGGGTCAGCTTCATCTCGTCCTGAACGAACATGAAGACGTCATCGATCGCGGCCCTGCCGCAATCGCTGTGCAGCGTGACGTCCCATTTCAGATAGCAATGGTCCGGCTCGAGCTCCTCGAGCATCGGGATGCCGTCGATGACGGGAACGGCAAAACAGGAGCCGAGCTTGCAGAGGTCGTCCAGGAGATCGAGCGGATTGGAGCCGTTGCAAAGGATGTGGGAATCGAATTCGAGGTAGAGCCGCCAGCCGGCATGGGCGGCGGGCCTCGCCGCGGGCGCTTGCGGCATCGGGGCGGACTGCCCCGGTTCTGCCGCCGTGCCGGGGAGCGCGACGAACTGCTTGAGATCATCCAGGATTGCATCGCCAATAATGGAGTCGGTGCTCTCGGGCGCCTCGATCAGCGCGCGGATGTAGTCCTTGGCCGCCAGCGCCACGGAGATCAGCGCCTGGGTGGGCTTGATCTCGCCCTTGCGGACCAGCTCGAAGGCGGTTTCGAACTCATGGGTGAAGGCTGCGACCTTGTCGAAGCCGAACATCGCGCCGGAGCCCTTGATGGTATGCAGCGCGCGAAACGCCGAATCGACCAGCTCCCGGTCGTCCGGCCGCTGGCACAGATCCAGCAGCGCGCCTTCCAACGTCTCGAAAAGCTCGGCGGCTTCCTGGCGAAAGACCTCGGTCGGATCGATGCTGCTCATGACCGTACCAGCTTGGCGACCACCGCGAGCAGTTGCTCCGGCTTGAAGGGTTTGGTGATCCAGCCCGTCGCGCCGGCACTCTTGGCTTCCTGCTTCAGCGCGTCGTTGGATTCGGTGGTGAGGAACACGATCGGCAGTCCGGTCAGCGACGGCTGCTTGCGCAACGCGCGGATCAGCTCCATGCCGTTCATGGTCGGCATGTTGAGGTCGGTGATGACGAGGTCGGGCCGGCTCGACTGCGCCCTGGCAAGACCCTGCGCCCCGTCGCCGGCTTCAATGACGCTGTGTCCCGCAGGCTCGAGCGTCACTTTGATCATCTGGCGGATGCTCGGGGAATCGTCGACGGTCAGGACGGTGGCCATTGCTCGCCATCTTTCTTTTCGTTGAAGGGATGTCCCGCCATGGCCTCGCTGGTGAAACCAGCACGGCGGAGCGTGTTGCGAAGGCTCTGCGAGAACGCGGTCAACACCACTTGGCGCCCGCGCGCCTGGCCGGTCTTGGCCGTCGAGAGCAACAGCTGGATCGACGTCACGTCGGCCTTGGCGACGCTTGAACAATCGATCTCGAGCGAATCCTGGCGGCTGAACGCGTCCCGGATCAGATCATAGACGCCGCGGATCGCGGCAATACTGCAGTCCTGGGGCAGCCGCAGCGGGGGCCGTCTGGATTCCGTCGGCTCGGCCATTTACCTGCACCTGATTTCCGTTTTCGAATCCGACCCGACAGTGGGTGATTCTACGGAGCGCACTGTCGCGTCTCGGGGTAATTAAGGTGTTAACCAAGGCTCCGTGAAAATACGGTTCATGGCGTAATTTTGTCGCATCACAACTTTCACGAGTTTTTCGCAGCGGTTGGCTCGCGCATTTGTTGAAACTGCAGGTTTAGGCTGGCGTTAATCGCGGCCTGATAGCTTCGGACGCTGGTTTGCCCCCCGCCGGTCCGGAGAATCCAGCCCGATGCTGACCCAAGCACTCCTGGTCGACGACAGCCGCTCTGCGCTGGATTTCCTCAAGCGCCACGTTGAAGCCGACGGCACGGTGCAGGTCACCGCGTTCACGGACCCGCTGCGGGCCGTAGCTTCTGCCATGCAACGTGAATATGACATCGTGCTGGTCGATTTCGAGATGCCGAAAATGGACGGCATCTCCTTCATCCGCGAGCTTCGTGCGTTTCCGAAATTCGCCGAGATCCCCTTCGTGATGATCACCTCGATCGAGAGCGACGACGTCAGGATGAAGGCGCTGCAGGCCGGCGCCACGGATTTTCTGCCGAAACGGCTGCAAAGCCTGGAAATGCAGGTTCGCCTGCGCAATCTGATCCGGCTGGCCGTTGCCGTTCGCAAGCTCAGCGACCGCGCCGCCGATCTTGCGAGTGAGGTCGCCGCCGCCACACGGAAGCTGCAGGAGCGCGAGGAGGAGATCATCCTGCGCCTGGCGCTCGCTGTCGAATACCGCGACAATGACACCGGCGAGCACACGCTGCGGGTCGCCCGGTACAGCCGGATGATCGCCGAGCAGCTCGGCCTGTCGCCGCGTCTGTGCCGCGACATCTATCTCGCGGCCCCGCTGCATGACGTCGGCAAGGTCGCAATTCCCGACCGCATCCTGCTCAAACCCGGACGGCTGGATGCGGAGGAGATGGCGATCATCCGCACCCACACCGCGATCGGCGCGCGCATTCTGGCGGACAGCCATTGCGAACTAATACAGATCGGCGCCGAGATCGCCATCGCCCATCACGAGCGCTGGGATGGTTCCGGCTATCCCAAGGGTCTCAAGGGAATCGATATTCCGATCGCAGCGCGGGTGGTCGCGGTCGCCGACGTGTTCGATGCGCTGACGACCAGGCGGCCATATAAAGATGCCATGCCGCTTGCCGATGCCCGACGCTATCTTGAGGACAAGAGTGGCGGGGAGTTCGATCCGGCCTGCGTCGATGCTTTCCTCGCGCGTTGGAACGAGGTGGTGGCGATTGCGAAGCCGCCGGTCGAACCGGTTATCGAAAAGATCGCCGCCGCGACGCCCTGAGTGCGCAGAATCACGACCCGAAAAATGGGAAACGGCTTTCCGAAAAGACCCTGCCTCAATCAGAAGAGCTGCGTCCGTTTGCCGCCGACCGATCCGAGATCGCGCCGCACCGGCATGCCGTCCTGCGCGCCGGACTTGAGGCATTTCAGCGCGGCAGCCTCGCAGCCGGCTTCGAGCGCCGTTCGCAGCGGCGCGTTTTCGCCGATCAGGCAGGCAAAGGCGCCGACGAAGGTGTCGCCGGCGCCGGTGGTGTCGACGGGGATGATATCGAGCGAAGGCGCATGAACGCGCGTGCCGTCGCCGCCGTAGGCGAAGGCGCCACGCGCGCCGGCGGTCACGACGCAGGTCAATTGACCGGCCCTCGCAAGGCCAGCCGCCGCGGCGTCGAAATCGACAGCTGCCAGGCCGAGCGCCGCCGCCGCGTCGCTCGCCTCGTGCTCGTTGACGATGAGATAATCCGTTGTCGCGAGCAGGGCGCCGATCATGGCCTCCGTCATCTGCTCCGGCACCGGCGCCAGATTCCAGATGACACGGCCGGACGCAGCCTTGACCCTGCGTGCCACTTCCAGCGATTGCATGAATGGCGCCTCCATCTGCAATAGCAGCACGGTGTCGGCATTGAGGCAGCGCGCGGGCACGTCGTCGGCGCTGGCGGTCAGGTTCGCGCCGCTCGCAACCGTGATTGCGTTCTCGCCGCTGCCATCGACCGTGATGAAGGCACAGCCGGTCGGCTCGCCGACGCGGACGATCAGGCCGGTGTCGACGCCATTGGAAGCGAGGTTCCTGACCGCCTGGTCGCCGAACCCGTCCCTGCCCACCCGTCCGGCCATCGCTATTTTGCCGGCGCCGGCGATCCGAGCGGCGGCCACCGCCTGGTTGGCCCCCTTGCCGCCGCAATGGGTCTGGTAGGACGGCGCCAGCACGGTGCGGCCCGGGCCGGGAATTGCCGCCACGCGCGTGACCAGATCGATATTGAGCGAGCCGAAAACCACGATCATCGCCAGGACTGATAGCAGACCTCGGCGTCGCCGATCCATCGTCTTCGACCTCGAAGGTCAGCGGTGCTTTCGCGCCGGTCCGTCGCGGTCCGGTGCGACATGGCGCCCGAGCGCAAAGGCGAGCGGGAAGATCGCAAGGGCGACCATGGCGGTTGCGGCCATCGCCCAATCGATACCGAGCCAATCTCCCAGCGCGCCGTACAGCACGGGAGACAGTGCGCCGGAGCCGATGGTGCCGGTATAGAACAGCGCGAAGGCGCGTTCGGCGCGATGCGGCGGCGTAAGCTCGGGCACGCTGCCATAAAGCACTGATGAAGTACCATTCAACATCACCCCGAGCACGGGCAGCAGAACCAGCAGCGGCATCAGCGGCAAGGCCAGCGCGGCGACAATGCAGGCCGCCGTTCCGCCTTCGGTCACGAGCACTGTGGCCAGGACGCCGACGCGCGCGCCGAGCCAGCCGCAGGCGAATTTGCCGGCCGCGCCGCCCAGAAAGACCAGCGCCAGCGCGACGCCGACCTCCGGCACGGATGCGCCCTTCGCCTTCAGCACGAACGGCAGAAACAGGAGGAGTCCCATCCGCACACTGGAATCGAGGATGCCGATGACCAGCAGCAGGGGAAAGCCGCCGCGCCCGCGCCCCTCGGGTTTCGACCCCGCACCATCGGCCGTTCGATGCGCGATCGGCGGCAGCAGCAGCACGGCCAGCGCCACCGCCACGCCGAGCGCCGCGAGCAGCCAGACGAGGCTGCGCCATGGCATCAAGGTCAAGAGCAGCGAGACCGCGGCGGGAATGGCGGCCTTGCCGAGATCGCCGGCGAAATTGTAGGTGCCGAGCGGACCGCGCGCCGCCGCGCCATAGGCCCGCGACACCGCGGCGGAGGCGATCGGGTGCTGCGTGCTCGAGCCGGCCCCCGAAATTGCCAACGCCGCGGCCAGCCCGATCAGTCCGCCCGTGCATCCCGCGAGTGCGTAGCCGCCTCCCGCCAGCGCCGTACCCAGCGCGAGTACGATGCGGCCATCCGCACGTTCGGCGAGCCGGCCCGCAGGGACCTGCAGCACGGCCATGGCGGCCGAATAGCACGCGCGCAGCAGCGCCATGGTCGCGTAGGCGAGACCGAATTCGGCCTGCCAGACCGGCAGCAGCACGTAGATCAGATCGGTGTATCCGTCATGCAGCGCATGCGCCGTTGCCGCGAGAACCAGCGTGCGCCGCGCATCCGATCGGCTCGCTGCATCGATGGCGGGATCAGCACGAACGTCCCTAGCCTCGCTCCGGCTCATCAGGACAACCCCGCCCAACCGAACCGCACCGCGAGGGTGAGCGTGAGCGCGATCAGTGCCCACGCGACGAAGCCGATCCGCGACGTCGGTCGATGGGCCCAGGCGATCGCCTGCCCGGCCTCGGCCCAGACGTTCGGCGATATGGTTGAGGAGGGGTCACAAGTCAGGAAAACTTTTGAATTTGCGCCCGACGAGAATGATCTGACAGATTCCGGCATGGCTTTGTTCCGAGATTTACCCCCGAAATATCCGCCATTTACGCGAAGGCGACAAACGACTAATCTTGACCATACAAGTCAGGAAATATCACCTGTCTCATGCCATCGCGCCGCCGCTTGCTTCCCTCGCTGAACGCGATCCGCGCCTTTGAAGCGGCCGCCCGGCTCGGCAGCTTCAAGGAGGCTGCCGCCGAGCTTGGAGTCACCCACGGCGCCATCAGCCGGCATATCCAGTTGCTCGAGCAATGGCTCGGACCACCCGCGCTGTTCCAGCGCCTGACCCGGCGCGTCGAGCTCACGCCGACCGGCGCGGCGCTGCTCGCCGAAACCAGACCTGCGCTCGATCGTCTCTCCGCCGCCGCGGAACGACATCGCGCCCGCGACGGCAAGGCGGCACCGGCCCTCCTGCGCGTGAACGCGCTCGCCACCTTCACGCTACGCTGGCTGCTGCCGCGGCTGTCGCAATTCCGCGCGAAACATCCCGAGATCGAGGTGCGGCTATCGACGTCGAATGAGCCCGTCGATGCGCTGCAGGAACCTCATGACCTGATCATTCGTGGCGGACCGGACACGTTCTATGGCTTCACCT
>JAFAUV010000310.1 GCA_019243075.1 Bradyrhizobium sp. | reverse complement strand
CAAGAAGATGGTGGGCACGGCGCGTCCGCGCCTTTGCCCACCCTACGCACCGTGCCTTACTGCTTCAACGAAATCGCAAGGCCGCTGAGGTCCACATTCGCCATCAGCCCGAGCTGCTTGCCGCTCAATTCCAGGACCGCGCCGTTGGGGTTGGTGAGCAGGATGCCGCGCACGCCGGCGCCGAAGGTGACGCCCACGCCCGCTGCGGCGTAGACGCCGGTGATGTCCTCCGGACGGCGGATGTTCCTCACCCGGCCCTGCAACGTGGTCTGCGACCCGCCGAAGACGAGCCCGCCGTCCAGCCCGCCGGCCGTCAGCGCGTAGGTCTGGTCATGGAAGGTGAGCACGCCCTGGCCGGCGGAACCGCCGACGAACCAGCCGGCCTTGAAGATGACGAGTGTCACCAGCCCCTCGTCGGCCTTGGCCGCGGACGAGCCGGCGAACAGCGCGACCGCGAGCAGCGCGGCGCGGGCGGCGGATGACAATCTCATGGGCATTCTCCGGGTGATGCTGGAAACGGATCGAATCGCGTCAATCTAGCGGATCGCAAGCGGCAGAGAAATGTTTGCATCCGCTGCCGGTCCGGGGGCAAGCTGGCGGTGCGAAAATGAACCTGGCCTGAACCCCCTCCGCCATAGCTCATGCGGCCTCCAACCGTCCAAGGTGTCCATGACCATCCAGCACTTGCCGCCGCCGGGCGCCAAAAGCGATCGGGCGCGGCCACCCGAGATCCTGCGTGATTGCCAGGCGGCGGCCACGCTTCGCTTTGCCCCAGTCCCCGCGCTACAGTAGGGAGCAACACAAACGAAAGCAAAGGAAACGCCATGGCTCTTCTTGGGGATCACATCGCCGTCGTCACCGGCTCCGCCTCGGGCATCGGCCGCGCGATTGCGGCGGGCTATGCGCGCGAGGGCGCGCGCGTCGTGCTGCTCGACGTCAACGAGCAGGCGGCGGCCCACGCCGCCAAGGAAATCCGCGGGGGCGGCGGCGAGGCCGCGAGTTTCAGGCTCGACGTCACCAAACGCGAGGAGTGCTTTGCGGTAGCCGAGCAGATCGCCGCCGAGGTCGGGCAGGTCTCGATCCTCTGCAACAATGCCGGCATCAATCGCCGCAACCCCTTCACCTCCGATCCCGCCGCCGTGCTGAAGGACTGGCAGGACATCATGGCGATCAATCTGAGCGGGGTGTTCAATGTCACGCATGCGTTCCTCGAGCCGCTGATGGCCTCCAAGGGCCGCATCGTCAATATCGCCTCGATCCAGTCTTTCGTACATGTGCGCACGCCGAACTCGCCCGCCTACACCACCAGCAAGCACGGCGTGCTCGGCTTCACCAAGGCGCTTGCGGCCGAGCTCGGCAAGCACGGCGTGCGGGTCAACGCCATTGGTCCCGGGCTGATCGAGACGCCGCTGAATGCCGAGGTGCGCGCCAACAATCCGGAGCTGGTGAGGATCTTCATGGACCACACCCCGCTCGGCCGCGCCGGCACGCCCCTGGATGTCGTCGGCCCCGCGATCTTCCTGGCTTCCGACATGTCCGCCTACGTGACGGGCTCGATCGTGATGGCCGATGGCGGCTACCGTTCGATTTGACGCCGGAGGCCGCCACTTGATCGGGCGCCGCAATCATGGATGAATGCCGGAAAACGCCCTTCGCGAGGAAACAGGATGTCCAACGCTCCGCACTACGACATCGACCTCCCGACGTTCTGGGCCGATCCCTATCCCGATCTGGCGCGGATGCGCAAGGAAACGCCGATCGCCTATGTGCCGCAGCTCGGCTCGACCGTCTTCACCCGCCGCGCCGACATCTACACCCAGGAAAAGCGCATCGACGTGTTTTCCTCGCACCAGCCGGGCGGGCTGATGAACGTGCTGATGGGCCACAACATGATGCGCAAGGATGGCGAAGCGCACATGAGCGAGCGTGCCCAGATGTTTCCGGCGGTTTCGCCGCGCGCAGTGAAGGCGACCTGGCTGAAGAAATTTAAGGCCCATGCCGAGCGCATCCTCGACGAGCTGGTGCCGAAGGGGCGCGCGGACCTCACCAGGGAACTCGCGCTGCCGTTGTCGGCGGAATGCCTGAAGGACATCACCGGGCTCACCAACATCCGCTACCAGGACATGGACGCCTGGTCGCAGGCCATGATCGACGGCATCGCGAACTATGGCGGCAACAAGGAAGTGGAGGCGCGCTGCAACGCCGCCACGTCGGGCATCGATGCCGCGATCGACGACATGATCCCGGTCGTCACCAGGCATCCGGACAGCTCGATCCTCAGCGTGCTGCTCGCGGCCGGTCAGCCCATCGAAAGCATCCGCGCCAACGTCAAGCTTGCGATTTCAGGCGGGCAGAACGAGCCGCGCGATGCGATCTCGGGCGCGGCGTGGGCGCTGCTCACCCATCCCGCGCAGCTCGCGCTGGTGCGCGACGGCAAGGCGAAATGGATCGACGTGTTCGAGGAATATGCGCGCTGGATCGCGCCGATCGGCATGTCGCCGCGGCGAGTGGCGAAGCAATGCTCCTATGGCGGCGTCGATTTCGAGCCGGAGGACCGCATATTCCTGATGTTCGGCTCGGCCAACCGCGACGAAGCCTGCTTCGTCGATCCCGACCGGTTCGACATTACCCGCGACACCTCGAAGAGCATCGCCTTCGGCGCCGGCCCGCATTATTGCGCCGGCGCCTTTGCCTCGCGGGCAATGGTGGCCGACGTCGCGCTGCCGTCGCTGTTCGCGCGGCTGAAAGGCTTGCGGCTCGATCCGTCCGAGCCGGTCAAGATCGGAGGCTGGGCGTTTCGCGGACTGCTCAATTTGCCGGTCCAGTGGGACGCCCCCTAATCGCGCCGTTCAGGGCTGTGGCGGGGCGTGGCGCACCCTGGAAAAATGCCGCGCCAGATATAGCGCGAGCGCCAATGCACCGATCAGCGCCGCAAGGCAAAGCAGCGGCGGTGGCGACGATGCCGGCCAGGTCAGGTGCAGCAGGCCGCCGCCGATCACCAGATTGGCAAAGCCCCAGATCACGTTGACCATGGAAGAGGATTCGCCGACGCCGGGCGGCCTGGCGAATGGCGTCTGAAACTTGTTGCCGGATATGCCCTGCACCATGTGCGGGACGCTGTTCATCAGAAACGCACCGGCGAAAAACCAGGCGAGGTAGGAATACCAGGGCATCGTCGGCTCCCTGCTCACATCGAACGAGCGTAGCGCATGATCGAGAAAACTGTGAAATGGTTTTCGCAAACGGGCGTCGGTGCTATCCATGGATGTTAGCCGAAACGAGCCCGCGAACGTTCGCGCGCCTTTTCCGCTTCGATTTCGCGATCGCGCGGCGGCGCATTGGTGTGCAGCGAGATCAAGAGCCGCCGCGCTGCGTCAGCGACCTCGACGACCGCCAGCTCGAACGCCGCCTCGTTGGCCTGCGACGGCCGGCTGAAGCCCGACAGTTTGCGCACGAATTGCAGTGCGGAAGCGCGGATTTCCGCCTCCGTCGCCGGCGGCTCGAAATTGAACAGGGTCTTGATATTGCGGCACATGTCACTCTCTCCGAGGCCAGCGAGCGGATGTCGGGCAAAGGACGATCATCTCAGTCAAAATCCTACATCCATGCGCGGTTTTGTCATAGAATGCAGCGGGCATACCTCTCGCGCGGGTTCCCGATGAGCCACGTCACCTACAGGATCGTCGAGCACGACGGCGGCTGGGCCTATACCGTCGACGGCGTGTTCTCGGAAACATTTCGGTCCCGTGCCGCGGCGCTGGCTGCCGCCAAGCGCGTCGCCGCCGAACAACGCACGCCGGGCCGCACCGAGGTGATCCAGTACGAGACCGCGGACGGCAAATGGCACACCGAGACCGCCGCCGGCAGCGACCGGCCGGAAACGGATGTCGAAGACGCGCGCTAGAAGCGGGCGTCACGGCCCCTTGCGGTCAAGCGCGTCAGGAACGGGCGCACCCAGCTGATTCCGGCGAGCAGCGAGACGCGCGGGCATCGCTCAATATTTGAGCGTGCATCGACGGATACCCTCGGGCTTAATCGCTGCAATCGTTCGAATCGGTGCACAAGAAAGAGCGCGCAACGGCGACAAGCGGGTGGAGGAGGATGGCATGCGACGGTTCGCGCTTTCAGTCGGGCTGGCGTTTGCGGCCGCGCTGACCAGCGCGGCGCTTGCCGTCGACAACGGGCAGTACAACGACGTGCCGGCCGACATCCGCGCCTGGTTCAAAAGCGTGATGGCGCCGAACGGCGTGCCGTGTTGCGACATTTCCGACGGCCATCGTACCGAATATGACGTGCGCAACGGCGCCTATTGGGTTCCGATCGAGGGACGGTGGATGCTCGTGCCCGAGCGGGCCGTGATCCGCGACCGCGGCAATCCGGTCGGTCAGGCCGTGGTGTGGTACGTGCATCACGGCGGAGCCATAATCATCTCGTGCTTCGTTCCGGCGGATGCGGTGTAGGCAACGTCGTCAGTGCGATGAGCGAAGCGACGAGGCAATCCAGACTATCGCCGCCGAGACATTTTGGATTGCTTCGCTTCGCTCGCGATGACGGAGCTAGAGCATGATCCGGAAAAGTGTGCAGCGGTTTTCCGAAAAGATCGTGCTCAAACAAAAAGATAGAGCGGGATGACGATTCGAAGAAACGTCATCCCGCTCTAGAATGGCTCGAGTACGGGATGACGCCGAAGGTCGCGAGTGATAGTCTGGTCCGAACAGCACCCCGGAGCACCGCCGTGACCGATCTTGCTGCTGGCGATCTCGCCACGATCTATCCGAAACCGACGCCGCGCGTGATCGCGAAGGCGCGTCCCTCGATCGACGCGCATTCGACGAAATTCATCGAGATGTCGCCATTCTGCGTGCTCGCCACCTCGGCCGCCGATGGCAGCGTCGATGCCTCGCCGCGGGGCGGCAATCCGGGCTTCGTGCATGTCGAGGGGCCCAACCGCCTCCTGATGCCGGACCGCTCCGGCAACAACCGCATCGACAGCTGGCGAAATATAGTCGAGGGCACCGGGCTGTTGCAGTTGATCTTCTTCGTGCCCGGAATCGATGAGACCTTGCGCGTGAGCGGCAGGGGATCGCTGACGGCCGATGCCAAACTGCTCGCCGCGATGGAAGAGTTCGGCAGGCCGCCGCGCGCGGTGTTGCGGATCGAGGTGAGCGAAGCCTATTTCCACTGCGGCAAGGCCTTGATGCGCTCGAAGCTGTGGTCGGCGACGCCGATCGAGCGCAAGGCTTTTCCGAGCATCAGCGAGGTGATCCACGATCAGACCGCGCTTGGCGAGCCCGAGCCGCAGGACGTGGTCTATGAGCGCTACAAGACGCAGCTTTGATCAGGCTGCGACCCCACGATGTTTGATGCGGAGGCCGTGCACGCTGCCGCCCTCTCGCAGCACTAAGGAGCGCAGCTCAGTCTTCCTTCTCCAAGCCGCCGATATGCTTCTGCGTATAGAGTTCGAGCCCGACGCGCGCGATCAGGTCCAGTTGGGTCTCGAGGAAGTCGATATGGCCTTCCTCGTCCTTCATCAGGCTTTCGAACAGGTCGCGCGAGACGTAGTCCTTCACGCCGTGGCAGTAAGTCGCCGCCTCCTGATAGAGGTTGCGCGCGCTATGCTCGGCGGCGAGATCGCACTCGATGAT
>JAFAUV010000306.1 GCA_019243075.1 Bradyrhizobium sp. | reverse complement strand
GGCCGACATTGAGCACGCCCTCGAGCAAGCCGAAGCCGGCGTCGACCTCGCCGAGCACATGATCGGCATCGACCTCAACATTGTCGAAATCGATGCGCGCGGCGTTGTGGGCGTCGACCATGATGGTGCGCTCGGTGGCAACGCCCTTGGTCTTGGGATCGACCAGGAACAGCGTCACGCCACTGGACTCACCTGCGCTGCCGGCAGTGCGTGCCGCCACGATCAGGAGATCGGCGACATGGCCGTCGACGACAAGCGCCTTGGCGCCGTCGAGCTTGAAACCGTTGCCGGAGCGCGTGGCCTTGAGCGCGGTCTGCAAGGGGCGATGCTTGCTGCCCTCGTCGAGCGCAAGCGAAGCCAAGAGGCTGCCTTGCGAGATCTTCGGCAGATATTCGGATTTCTGAGCGGCACTGCCGCCGCGCGACAAGGCCGACGCCGCCACCACCGCGGTCGACAGGAACGGCGACGGCATCAAGGTACGGCCGATTTCCTCCATCACGACGCCGGCCTCGACACAGCCGAGGCCGCTGCCACCGTGCTCTTCGCCGACGAGCAATCCGGCGAACCCCATCTCGGCGAACTCCTTCCAGAGCTCGCGGGAGAAGCCGGCGGCGTCCTTGGCATCGCGCAGATGCCGAAGATGCGACACCGGCGCCTTGTCCGAGATCAGGCCGCGCGCCGAATCGCGCAGCATGGATTGTTCTTCGGTGAGGACGAGGGCCATTCAGGATTCCGATGAATGAAGGCACGACTTTCGATTTCTGGACCGCTCCCCTCATAGGGGAGGTGGAAACTACGCTCCCGGCAGATCGAGGATGCGCTTGGCGACGATGCCTAGCATCACCTCGCTCGTTCCGCCCTCGATCGAATTGGCCTTGGTGCGTAGCCAGGCGCGCGGGCGGGCGCCGGCTTTGGAGCGCTCGCTTTCCCATTCCAGCGCGTCGATGCCGCCGGCCGACATCAGGATTTCGTAGCGGCGCTTGTTGAGCTCGGTGCCGTAATATTTCATCGCCGAGGAGAACGCCGGATGCGCCTGCCCTGCTTTGGTCAGATCGACCATGCGCTCGGCCGCCGCGGCAAGCGCCGCCTCGTCGACCTCGAACGAGGCGATCTGGCTGCGCAGCACCGGGTCTTGCAGCCGGCCGTCTGCGTCGGCGCCGACCGAAGCGGCGGCGATCTGGCCGAGCGGACGCCCGACCCCGCGCTCGCCCATGCCCGAAATCATCGCGCGCTCGTGCTGCAGCAGATATTTCGCGACATCCCAGCCGCGATTGACCTGGCCCACCACATGCGATTTCGGCACGCGCACATTGTCGAAGAAGGTCTCGCAGAACGGGGAATAGCCGGAGATGAGCAGGATCGGCTTGGTCGAAACCCCCTTCAAGGTCATGTCGAACAGGATGAAGCTGATACCGTCGTGCTTCTTGGCCGCGGCGTCGGTGCGCACCAGGCAAAAAATCCAGTCGGCATAATTGGCGTAGGAGGTCCAGATCTTCTGACCGTTGATGATGTAGTCGTCACCGTCGCCGACCGCCCGGGTCTGCAACGAGGCAAGATCGGAGCCGGCATTCGGCTCGGAATAGCCCTGGCACCAGCGGATGAGGCCCGCCGTGATCTTCGGCAGATGTTCTTTCTTCTGCGCCTCGGTGCCGTATTTCAAAAGCGCCGGGCCGAGCATGGAGATGCCGAACGAGGTCAATGGCTGCCGCGCGCCGATCGCGGCCATCTCCTGCCGCACGATCTTGGCTTCCTCGCCGTCGAGCCCGCCGCCGCCATATTCTTTTGGCCAATGCGGTACGGTCCAGCCTTTGTCGCGCATGCGCTCGAACCAGACGCGCTGGGCTTCCGAAGAGAATTTGGCGTTACGCCCGCCCCAGAAAGTATCCGCCTCGGAAGCCATGGGCTTTCGCATCTCCGGCGGGCAGTTGGCTTCCAGCCAGGCGCGGCTCTCCGCGCGGAATTTTTCGAGATCGGCCATCGGACGTTTCCACTGTAAAGATCGTTGGGCCGACCTTAGCCCGCGTGCAGAGGATTTCAATATGCCTGTCCATGGCGGCAGGTGTCGCGCCGCGGCGTGATCGGTGATATCGCAGGTGCGGCAGGCCTTGAAAAACCAGAGGAAACCAAGATGCGGTTGAAGTTGCTTTCGCCAGGCGAAATGAACGCCGAGCAAAAACAGACCTATGACGAGGCGGTCGCGGGCAAGCGCGGCTCGGCTCCCGCGCCGATGATGGCCTGGCTCAACAGCCCGGAAATGGCGCGGCACGCGACCCGGCTTGGTGAAACCTTGCGCTTCAATACCATGTTTCCGGCCAAGCTCTCGGAGATCGCGATCCTCGTCACCGCGCGGCATTTCGCGGCGCATTACGAGTGGTTCGCGCACAAGCGCCTCGCGCTGAAGGGTGGCATGGACCCGAAAATCATCGAGGCGATCCGCGACCGCCGCACGC
>JAFAUV010000140.1 GCA_019243075.1 Bradyrhizobium sp. | reverse complement strand
TGGCTGTAGTCGGCGCTGATCAGCACATTGCCCGGCTCGGCGATGAAAGCCTTGCGGATCTTGCGCCCCTCCTCGGTGCGCACCGGGATGTTCTGCAAATTCGGCTCGTTCGAGGACAGCCGGCCCGTGGTGGTCGCCGCCAGCGCGTAGGTCGTGTGCACGCGATGGGTCTGCGGATTGACATAGGTCGGCAGCGCGTCGGTATAGGTCGATTTCAGCTTCGAGACCTGGCGCCATTCCAGTATCTTTTTCGGGAAGTCGTGGCCCTGCTCGGCCAGGTCGTCGAGCACCTGCGCGGTCGTCGACCAGGCACCGGTCTTGGTCTTGGTGCCGCCGGGCAATCCCATCTTGCCGAAGATGATGTCGCCGATCTGCTTGGGGCTGCCCACATTGACGGGCTCGCCCGCGATCTCCTGGATCTCGGCCTCGACCCGTGCGGCCGTCTGCGCAAAATCGCCCGAGAGACGCGACAACACCTGGCGGTCGATCGAGATGCCGCGGCGCTCCATTCGTGCCAGCACCGGAACCAAGGGCCGCTCCAGGGTCTCGTAAACGGTGGTGATGCGGTCGGCGACCAGGCGCGGCTTCAACACGCGCCAGAGCCGCATGATCACGTCGGCGCTTTCGGCGGAAAATTCCGCCGCCCTGTCGATCGCGACCTGGTCGAAGGTCAGCCTGGCCTTGCCGCTGCCGATCAAATCGCCATGGGCGATCGTCGAGTGACCGAGCCAGAGCTCGGCCAGCGTGTCGAGCGAGTGGCCGTTGCGGCCGGCATCGAGGGCATAAGACATGAGCTGGGCGTCGTCATAGTTGCGCAAGCTGAGGCCGGCTTGCGCGAACATCACCGCATTGAACTTGATGTTGAAGCCGATCTTGAGAATGCCGGGTGATTCCAGCAGGGGCTTCAGCGCCGCGAGGGCCTGCCCTTCCTCGATCTGGTCCTGCGCGAGGCCCGCATCGAACAAGCCGGCGCCGCCGCCCGCCTGCTTGTGCGCGAGCGGCATGTAAGCGGCGTCGTTCGGCGCCAGTGCCAGCGCAATGCCGCAGATGCCTGCCTGCATCGGGTCGATCGAGCTTGCCTTGACGTCGATCACGAAACGGCCGGCGTCGCGGGCGCGGGCGATCCAGCCGTTCAGTTCATCGATCCGGCGGATGGTCCGATATTTGGAGCGGTCGAACGGCAGCTTACGCGCTGCTTCCTTGCGCGCCTCGGCCAGCAAGATGGGCGTGCCCTTGAGGCTGGAAGTCTTTTCCTCCCTCCCACCTGGTTTCGCGGGTAGCGGCGCGCTGCCGGCAAAGAGATCGCCGGCCTCGCCATTGGATTTGGCTTTCGCCGGCGCCGGAACAGGCCTGACGTCGCTCTTGCCGCCTGCATCCGCCGTCACATCGGCGGCATCGATCTGCGAATATTCCGCAACCCGCTTGGTCAGGCCGGAAAATTCCATCGCCTTGAGAAACGCGATCAGCTTGCGCGCGTCGGGCTCATGCACGGCGAGGTCATCGAGCGGCACTTTGAGATCGACCTTGTCGTCGAGCAGCACGAGCTGGCGCGAAATCCGCGCCTTCTCGGCATTCTCGAGCAGCGCCTCGCGCCGCTTCGGCTGCTTGATCTCGGCGGCGCGGAACAGAAGCTGCTCGAGGTCGCCGTATTCCACGATGAGCTGCGCCGCCGTCTTGACGCCGATGCCGGGCACGCCCGGCACGTTGTCGGTGGAGTCGCCCGCCAGCGCCTGCACCTCGACCACCTTTTCCGGCGGCACGCCGAATTTCTCGATCACCTCTGCTATGCCGATGCGGCGATCCTTCATGGTGTCGTACATCACCACCTTGTCGGTCACGAGTTGCATCAGATCCTTGTCGGAGGAGACGATGGTCGTGGTGGCGCCGCGTTCGGTCGCAAGTCGCGCATAGGTCGCGATCAAATCGTCGGCCTCGAAACCGTTCTGCTCGAGGCAGGGCAAGTCGAACGCGCGGACGGCATCGCGGATCAAGGAGAATTGCGGGATCAGATCGTCAGGCGCC
>JAFAUV010000458.1 GCA_019243075.1 Bradyrhizobium sp. | reverse complement strand
AGGAAAGCTTCATAGGAGGAGAGATCGGCGGCAACGACACGGAGCAGATAGTCGCGGTTGCCGGTCATCAGATAGCACTCCAGCACTTCGTCCCATTTCGAGATCGCCCGCTCGAAGCGATTGAGGTCTTCCTCCTTCTGTCGCGCGAGCTTGATCGAAATGAAGACGGAGACATGCAGTCCCAGCGATTTCTGGTCGACGCTGGCGAGATAGCGCGTGATGACCCCGCGCGCTTCGAGAAGTTTGACCCGGCGATGGCAGGGCGAGACCGAGAGCCCGACCTTGTCGGCCAGTTCCTGCATCGTGATGCGGCCGTCAGATTGCAGATGGCCGAGGATTTTGCGGTCGATGGCATCGAGCTCGGGCATGGGATAAAATCCGAGAAAATAGCTTTCCAATGATAATATATACCAATATTTGCCGGGATAGCGCGAAAGATTGAGATATTTCAGGGCTCCGGGCGGACTAGAATTTGTGGACTCAAACCCGCGAGGCCCGCCATGGCGATCGAACCCGCACGTCTTGAAATGCTGTCGGCGCTAGCGCGCAAGGTGCTGTGGCTGTCGTCCTGGACCATCCATCACGCGAACCACATCCGTCCGAATACCGATGGCCTGAAGGTCGGCGGTCATCAGGCCTCCTCGGCGTCGCTTGCGACCATCATGTCGGCACTTTATTTCAGCGTGCTGCGGCCTGAGGATCGCGTCGCGGTGAAGCCGCATGCGAGCCCGGTGTTTCACGCCATCCAGTATCTGTTCGGCCGCCAGAGCCGCGACCAGCTGGAAAACTTCCGGGGGTTTCGCGGCGCGCAATCCTATCCGTCGCGCACCAAGGATGCCGACGACGTCGATTTCTCGACCGGCTCGGTCGGCCTCGGCGTGGCGCAGACGCTGTTCGCCTCGCTGGTGCAGGATTACGTCAAGGCGCATGGCTGGATGAAGGACCGCCGCGAGGGGCGGATGATTGCGCTGGTCGGCGACGCCGAGATGGACGAGGGCAACATCTTCGAGGCGCTCGCGGAAGGCTGGAAGCACGGCCTGCGCAACACTTGGTGGGTAGTCGATTACAACAGGCAGTCGCTCGATGCCGTCGTGCGCGAAGGGCTCTGGGAAAAGTTCGAGACCATGTTCCGCAATTTCGGCTGGGACGTCAGAATCGTGAAATACGGCAAATTGATGCGGCGGGCTTTTGGCGAGCCGGGCGGCGAGGCGTTGCGCCGCTGGATCGACAATTGCCCGAACGCGCTCTATGCCGCGCTCTGCTTCCAGGGCGGGGCGGCCTTCCGCAGGCATCTGCAGGACGAGATCGGCGACCAGGGCGAGGTCACGGCGCTGATCGAGCGCCGCAGCGACGACGAACTGCTCGCACTGATGTCCAATCTCGGCGGCCACGACATGGAGAGCATGCTGGAGGCGTTCGAGGCGATCGACCATGATCGGCCGGTCTGCTTCATCGCCTACACCATCAAGGGCGTCGGCCTGCCGTTTCAGGGCCACAAGGACAACCATGCCGGCCTGATGACGGTGGCGCAGATGGAAAAATGGCGCGCACAGCAGGGCATCCGTCCCGGCCACGAATGGGAGAAGTTCGAAGGCCTGCCGCAGGATGACGCCGCGCTGGACGCCTTCCTCGCCGATGTTCGGTTCAACCGCGAGGGGGCGCGCCGGCTGGAGGCGCCCATGATCGAGGTGCCGCGGCCGCTCGCGTTCAAACCGGCCGCGCAGATGTCGACGCAGCAGGGTTTTGGCATGGTGCTGAACGAGATTGCGCGCGGCGACAGCGAGCTGGCGGCGCGCATCGTCACCGCCTCGCCCGACGTCACGGTGTCGACCAATCTCGGCGCCTGGGTCAACCGCCGCGGCCTGTTCGCGCGAGCCGAGAAGGCCGACCTGTTCCGCAGCGAGAAGATACCGTCGACCTACAACTGGGACTTCTCGCCGAATGGCCAGCACCTGGAGCTCGGCATCGCCGAGATGAACCTGTTCATCCTGCTCTCGGCGCTCGGGCTGTCGCATTCCATCAATGGCGAGCGGCTGCTGCCGGTCGGCACGCTCTACGATCCCTTCATCGAGCGCGGCCTTGATGCGCTGAATTATGCCTGCTACCAGGACGCCCGCTTCATGCTGGCGGCGACGCCCGCCGGCATCACGCTGGCCCCCGAGGGCGGCGCGCATCAATCGATCAAGACGCCCCTGATCGGCATGGGACAGGACGGGCTCGCCGCGTTCGAGCCGGCCTTTGTCGACGAACTCGCCACCATCATGGCGTTCGGCTTTGAGCACATGCAGCGTCCCTATGGGGAGGGCGGCTCGGTCTATTTGCGGCTGTCGACGCGCACCATCGACCAGGTGCAGCGAATCATGACGCCGGATTTGCAGCGCGACATCACGGAAGGCGCGTACTGGCTGCGCAAGCCGGGCCCGAACGCGGAGGTGATCGTCGCCTATACCGGCGCGGTGGCCCCGGAGGCGATCGAGGCGACCGGCTTCATCGGCGAGAGCCGGCGCGATGTCGGCCTGCTCGCGATCACCTCGGTCGACCGGCTGCATTCCGGCTGGACCGCGGCTCGGCAATTGCGCCGTGACCGCCGCGGCGTGGCCCATCTCAGCCATATCGAGAAGCTCCTGGCGCCGCTGCCGCGCGATTGCGGCATCGTCACCGTGATCGACGGCCATCCGGCCGCTCTCGGCTGGCTCGGCAGTGTCCGCGGCCACCGGGTCGAGGCGCTTGGTGTGGAGCATTTCGGCCAGACCGGCACCATTGCCGACCTCTATCGCGCCTATGGCATCGACGCCAACGCCATCATCGATGCGGCCGAGAGCCTGACCTCGGGGGCGCCGGTATTGCACCGCAAAATGGCGGTGTAGCTGGCTCCGCTGTCCCCACCATCTCCGCTGTCGTCCCGGCGAAAGCAGCGACCCATAACCTCAGCCAGAGAGGTTGTCGGACCCGGTACTGGCAGCGAACAAAACAGCGATATTCCGCGGTTATGGGTTCCTGCTTTCGCAGGGACGACGGGAAGCCTTGCCACTGTCCCGCCTGCGTCCTTATATCCAGCGTCCGCCGCAACCCGGCGCCCCGTATATGGCGGGTTCAACAAGGACGGCTTTCGTGCAAGGATGCCTGCCCAACGCTGATCCGTTCCCCTCCTTACGCCCTGAAATAACGAGGTTTTCGATGGTCAATCGCATGCAATTCTACATCGATGGCGGCTGGGTCGATCCGGTCGTCAAAGGCAAATCCACGCCCGTCGTCAACCCCGCGACGGAAGAGCCGATGTACGAAATCGCGCTCGGCTCCAGGGCCGACGTCGACAAGGCAGTCGCCGCCGCCAAGCGCGCTTTCGCAACCTATTCGCAGACGAGCCGCGAGGAGCGCGTGGCCCTGCTCAGCAAGATCGTCGAGATCTACAAGGGCCGCATGAAGGAGATCGGCGCCGCCGTCTCCGACGAGATGGGCGCGCCGCTGCCGATGGCGGAGAAGCTGCAGGCCGGCGCCGGGCTCGGCCATCTCATGAACACCCTCGAAGTTCTGAAGAAATACGAGTTCGAGGAGACCATGGGCTCGGCGGTCGTGGTGCGCGAGCCAGTCGGCGTGGTCGGCATGATCACCCCCTGGAACTGGCCGCTCAACCAGATCGCCTGCAAGGTCGCGCCGGCGCTCGCCGCCGGCTGCACCATGATCCTCAAACCCAGCGAGTTCACCCCGACCTCGGCGTT
>JAFAUV010000274.1 GCA_019243075.1 Bradyrhizobium sp. | reverse complement strand
AGCGCGGCGCGCTCATGGTCGATATTCCATTTGAACTTGTCACAGCCGCTCGGCTCTTCCGCCGCCCCGACCTGGGCGACGGAGAGCAGCAGCAAGGCGAAAGCCGACGCTGCACGCATGATCAATCCACCGCAATCATGACATCGGAGGCCTTGATCACCACGGTGACATTGTCCCTGGCCTTGATGCCCAATTCCTCGACGGCTTCGTTGGTGATCGAGGAGGTCACGATCTTGCCGCCGCCGATATCGACGCGGACATGCGAAGTTGTGGCGCCCTTCTTGACCTCGACGACGGCGCCCTTGAGCTGGTTGCGTGCACTGATGCGCATAAAGCAATCCTTCATGGTGGTCATCCCCGTGCGTGGCGACGGCTCTGCATCGGCAAAACAGGAATGGAGACGGATCAGCAGCCCTGATCCGAGGCATGGGCCGCGCTTACGGCGCGGACGGGCCATCTTAGCGGAAATCGGCCCCGAATGAAAACACCGTCATGGCGCTTTGGCATCCGGCGCGTTCAGCACCGCTCTGCAGCCCGCGGGCATCTGCGCCATGGTGAGGCCCGGTCTCGGCTTGGCCGGCTCCTTGGGCGGCTCCGGCTTCGGATGGATGATCGAATCCTTGAACCAGTAGGCGAGATCGGAGGGCTTGCAGCCGTCGCCGCCGGTCTGGTCGGTCTGGCCCTTGCATTCGGTAGCGGCCGGCGGGCAGCGCATGCGGATGTGGAAGTGATAGTCATGGCCGAACCAGGGCCTGACCTTTTCGAGCCAGCTCCGGTCGCCTGTGGCCTCGCGGCACAGCGCCTTCTTGATCGCGGCGTTGACGAAGATGCGCTGCACGGCGGGCTCCATCGCAGCGTCGCGGATCACGGCGACATGGCCGGATGTGAAGACCTTGGGATCGATGTCGAGCCGATCGTCGCGCACCATCATGGTCGCCGACATCTCCTCGCGCTCTTGGCGCGACAGCAGATGGTCCGGCATCGGCGTCAGCCGGATATCGGCATCGAGCCCGAGCTGGTGGCTGGCGTGGCCGGACAGCGCGGGTCCGCCGCGCGGCTGGCCGATATCGCCGACGAGAATGCCGGGCCAGCCGGCATCCCTGTGCGCCTTGACCGACAGGCGCTTGAGCAGCGCGATCATGTCGGGATGGCCCCAATTGCGGTTGCGCGACAGCCGCATCACCTGCCAGGTGTCGCCGGTGATCGGCATTGGCACCGCGCCGGCGATGCAGCCCCTGGTGTACTCGCCGATCACCCTGGTCGGCTGCGCCGAGGGCAACAGTTTTCGCGCGAACAGCTGCTTGGCGCCGAGGTGGGGATCGTCGGGACGCTCCAGTGGCGGCAGCGGCTGCGGGTCCAGCGTGCCCTTGTCCTGCGCCAGCGAAGTTCCGGCGGCCATCACGATCAAAAGCGGGATCAGAAGCGGACGGGCTTTCATCGGCTCACTCTATTCGCCGGTCCTTGGTACAGGGAAGGGGGAGCGGCGCGCCAGTCGCAATTGCTTGATGATTCCATCACCGCACCAAACGCATTTCACGGCGCGGGGGACGCCGGAATTGCGCCAAACCGCATCCATCGCATGCGACAACGTTGTCCGTCGCGATCCAGCGCGGCAGGCCGCGCCATGCCACCATCGGGGTTTCGGACCAGGCGATTGCGATCTTCGATGATGGCGCCGGGCCATAGCGCGGATTTTAACTGCGCAATAACCGTTTCGCACATTGCTGGAATTTGATGCGTGCGCCGTGCATTTCGCGCATTCGCTGGGCAATTGTCCCGAACGTCATACAACCGCGTGATGCCTGGTCGATTCGGCATCGCCGCTCCGCAACATCTGGATAGAAGCAGGTTGCAATACACCAGCTCAAGCTGCCGGCGGCTGCAATTCCGCCCCTGAATTGGCTAGCCCAATCGGTCCGGTGGGACCAGCGAAACTGCCCGCCCCATGGCCGCTGCCCATGCAGATACCATTTTTTTAAGAACCTTACCTGACAACTGGACGCTGAATGCGATGTCGAGGGCGTCATGCCGCCAAACCGGCCAACAACACAGAAGAGACGGAAGCCTGAGCCGAAGGCTCGCGTCTTCGGGCGGCCGGTCAGGCTCATGCCCACCTATTCGCTCAAACGAAGGCTGGCAGCTGCCGCCGCAAGCGAGATCGAGCGAACGCGCGCCGAAGCGGAAGCTGCCATCGCGCAGGCACGCAAGTCGCATGAGCGGCTGCGCGAAGCCATCGACATCCTGCCGCAGGGCATCGTCTTTCTCGACGACGAGGGCCGCTACATCCTGTGGAACAAGAAATACGCCGAGATCTATAGCGGCAGCTCCGACCTGTTCGAGACTGGCGCGCGGCTCGCCGACACCATCCGCATCGGCGTCGCGCGCGGCCATTATCCGGAGGCCATCGGCCGCGAGGAGCAGTGGATCGCCGAGCGCCTCGAGAAGCTCAGCGAGCCCGGCGAACGCCACGAGCAAAAGCTCGCCGATGGCCGCGTCATCCTGATCGAGGAGCGC
>JAFAUV010000401.1 GCA_019243075.1 Bradyrhizobium sp. | reverse complement strand
TCGAGTTCATCCAGCCAGCGCGCGAGCTGTTTCGGCAGCTCGGTCTTGCCGAGCGTGCGCAGCGTGGTGACGACTTCGGTCAGCGTCGGAGGCGGCGGGTGGTTGTGAGCGGTCAGATCGGCCTTCGGCCACATCAGCGCCACCGTCTCGGAGAGGTCGCCGACGTAGTCATATGACAAGCCGAACAGGGTCGCATCGGCGCGCTCCATGATCAGGTCGCGGATCAGGCCGGGCTTGGCATGTTTGAACGACAGCGCGCCGGTCAAGGCTGCCAACGCGTAACCGCGGTCGGGATCGGCGACCGTGCGGAAATAGGCTTGCAGCAGCCGCAGCTTGTTGTTGCGGCCGGGCTCATAGGCGAGGCGATCCAACAGTTCGGCGAAGCGGTTCATGCCTCTTCACTCTCCGCAAGCGTCTCGCTCTCCTCCTCATCGCCATAGCCCACGAGATCAAGCGGCCGCGCGGCGAGCCCCTTGGTCCGGCACCAATGCACCACTGCGTCCTCCTGCCCGTGCGTGACCCAGATCTCGCCGGCGCCGGTCGCCGCGATCGTCGCGGTGAGGCCGTCCCAATCGGCGTGATCGGAAATCACCAGCGGGAGCTCGACGCCGCGCTGGCGCGCGCGAGCGCGCACCCGCATCCAGCCCGAGGCAAACGTCGTCACCGGATCGGGAAAGCGCCGGGTCCAGATGTCCGACGTCGCGGTCGGCGGCGCCAGCGTGATGGTGCCGGCGAGTTCGGATTTCCTGGTACCGCGCACCGCGCGCAATTCGCCGAGCGCCACGCCTCTGGTTTGATAGTAGTTGGTGATCTTTTCCACCGCGCCATGGAGATAGATCGGCGCGTCATAGCCGGTCTCGCGGATCAGCGCGATGACGCGCTGCGCCTTGCCGAGCGAATAGGCGCCGACCAGATGTGCGCGCTCCGGAAACAGCGCGACGGAGGCGAGCAGCCTTTTCACCTCATCGGTCGCGTTGCCGTGGCGGAACACCGGTAAGCCGAATGTCGCTTCCGTGATGAAGACGTCGCAGGGCACGACCTCGAACGGCGCGCAGGTCGGATCACGCACGTCCTTGTAGTCGCCGGAAGCGACGATGCAGATGTCCTTGCAGGAAACGGCGATCTGCGCCGAGCCCAGCACATGGCCGGCGGGATGGAATTTGAGCGCGACGCCGCCAAGCCGGATCTCCTCGCCATAGCGCACCGCCTGCGTCGCAGCGGCGAAGTTCTCGCCATAGCGCAAGCGCATGATGTCGAGCGTCTCCTGCGTCGCCAGCACCGCGCCATGGCCGGCGCGCGCATGGTCGGAATGGCCGTGGGTGATCACCGCCCGCTCGACCGGGCGGACGGGATCGATGTGGAAGTTGCCGGGCTTGCAGAACAGACCGGCGGGAACTGGGGAGAGGATGTCTTGCGGCCGCATTCGGCCAATATAGGCCATGTCGCCGCAATGTTTAGCGGCCTGCCACCCCTCCTCGTCATGCGCGGGCTTGACCCGCGCAGCCATCTTCTCGAAAAGTCCTGCTTTTGATGGATGGCCGGGTCGCAGCCCGGCCATGACGAGTTAACGAGCCCATGCCCGCGCGATTGTTCCTGTCCTCCGGCGATCTCATTGCCGACCGCCGCTTCGAGTTCGCGCGCGACCTCCAGCTCAAGGGCGATCTGCCAGCCGCCGCCGACCTGCTGGAGCAGACGGTCGAGCTGGCGCCGAACTTTCCCTCGGCCTGGTTCACGCTCGGCGAAATCCGCGTCGAACTCGGCCAGCAGGACGCTGCGATCGCCGCGTTCCGCCGCGCACGCGAATCCGATCCGCCAGACCGTCATGGTGCGGCGGTCTGGCTGATGCGCTTGGGGGCCGATCAACTCGGCGAAATGCCGAAGGGCTATGTGCAGGCGCTGTTCGACCAATATGCGCCGCGGTTCGAGGCCGCGCTGCTTGGCGATCTCGGCTATCGCGCGCCGCAGCTGCTGTTCAAGGCGGTGATCGCCGTGCGCAATGCGGCGAGGAAGCCGGCCTTCTTCAGGCGAGCGATCGATCTCGGCTGCGGCACCGGGCTCGGCGCCGCGGCCTTCGCCAAAGAGGTCGACCATTTCATCGGCATCGACCTGTCGCCCGGCATGATCGAGCAGGCGCGCGCCAGCGGGCTCTATGCCGAGCTCGAAGTCAACGACATGGTCGAGGGTCTAAGAACCAAGCAGGAAGCCAGCGCCCATCTTCTGCTCGCCGCCGATGCCATGTGTTACGTCGGCGACATCGCCCCGGTGCTGGCCGAGGCGAAGCGCGTGCTCGCAGGCGGCGGCCTGTTCGCTTTCACGCTGGAAACCCATGGAGGCGAGGGGGTTGTGCTCGGCGAGGGGCGACGTTATGCCCATGCCGTGGAATATGTGCGCGGCAGGATTCTCGCCAGTGCTCTTGCGGTCGCGCGTCTCGAGCAAGCCTCGCCGCGCAACGAGGACAACGAGCCGGTGCAGGGACTGGTGGTCGTCGCCGCCAAAACTTGAGTCTAGGCGCTGCACTCGCGCCATACGGCGCAATGCACCGCAACTTCCCTATTGCTCGGCACACGCCGTTGTCATCACAATGCTGCCGTCCAGGGAGAAACAACCATGAAATATCCTCCGACGCGCCGCCAGTTCGGCGCCACAACGCTTGCCGCCATTGCTGCCTCGGCCTTTCCCGCTCCCTATCTCGCGGCTGCCGAAAAGAAGTACGACGCCGGCGCGAGCGACACCGAGATCAAGCTCGGCCAGACCGTGCCGCATTCCGGCCCCGGCTCGCTTTATGGTGTGCTCGGCCGCGTCGGCGAGGCCTATTTCCAGATGATCAACGACAAGGGCGGCCTCAACGGCCGCAAGATCAGGTTCCTGACCATGGACGACGCCTATAGCGCGCCGAAATGCGTGGAGGCGACGCGGCGCCTGGTCGAGCAGGAGGAGGTGCTGGCGCTGTTCGGCTCGCTCGGCACCGCACCGCAGACCGCCGTGCATAAATATCTCAATTCCAAGGGCGTGCCGCAGCTCCTGCTCAATACCGGCGCGTCGAAATGGAACGATCCGAAGAATTACAAATGGACCATGGCCGGCCTGCCGCTCTATCCGACCGAGGCGCGCATTCTCGCCAGGCACGTGCTCGGCGTGAGACCGGCGGCGAAGATCGGAATCCTCTATCAGAACGACGATTTCGGCCGCGACTTTTTGGGCCCGTTCAAGAAGACGCTGGCCGATGCGGGGGGCAGGGCCGAGGTCATCATGGAGCAGACCTATGATCTGACCGATCCGACGATCGATTCGCAGATCCTCAATCTCTCCAAATCCGGTGCGGACACCTTCTACAACATCACCACCGGCAAGGCCTCGTCGCAGTCCATCCGCAAGGTCGCGGAGCTCGGTTGGAAGCCGCTGCAATTATTGTCGGCTGGCTCGACCGGCCGTTCGATTCTGGCCGCCGCCGGCTTCGAAAACGCGAAGGACATCGTCGCCATCCGCTATGCCAAGGACGCTGGCGTGCCGCGCTGGGCGAACGATCCGGACGCGATGGGATTCGAGGCCCTGCGCAAGCAATATCTGCCGAACGTCGACCCCGACAACACCATTGCCTATGCGGGTTATGGCCAGGTCGTCACCATGACCGAAATCCTGCGGCGCTGCGGCGACGAGCTGACCCGCGAGAATGTGCTGAAGCAGGCCGCCAGTCTCAACGGCTTCCACTCGCCGTTCTTCCTCGACGGCATCACCTACAATTATACGCC
>JAFAUV010000009.1 GCA_019243075.1 Bradyrhizobium sp. | reverse complement strand
GCGGCAAGCAGCAGGGAGCGGTTCATCGGCATGGGGGAACAACGAGCACGGCGGCGCGGCGGTTCCGCGTCAGGCGATCACGATTTGCGGTAGCGGATCAGCGAGAAGTGCCCCATCGGCGGCATCGGCCGCCGCTCCACGAGGCTGACGCCGCCATGGCGCGCGGTCCAGTCGGCCAGCCGCGCCCAGGGAAATTCCGGGCGCCAGCCGAGCCGTCGCGCCAGCGGCGCAAAGGCGAGCTCGAAGACGCGGCGCGGCCCGCGCTCGGCGCCGATGTGGTTGACCAGGATCAATTCGCCGCCATGCTTGAGCACCCGCACGAACTCATCGAGCGTGCCTTCCGGGTCCGGCACCGCGGTGATGACATATTGCGCCACCACGGCATCGAAGGAGCAGTCCTTGAACGCCAGATTCTTGGCATCCATCACCGCGAGCGTCTCCACATTGGCGAGCTTCTGCGCCCGCACGCGGCTCTGCGCCTTGCGCAGCATCGGCTCGGAAATGTCGACGCCGCAGATTTTCGTGGAACGGGCGTAATCCGACAGGGACAACCCGGTGCCGACGCCGACATCGAGGATGCGACCGCCGATGCGGTCGGCTTCCGCAATTGTCGATTGGCGGCCCCGGTCGAACACCTTGCCGAACACGAGGTCGTAGATCGGCGCCCAGCGCCCATAGGCCTTTTCGACCCCCTGGCGGTCGATGTCCCCCATGCCCCTGCGCGTCCCTCTATCCGCCTATCCGCGAACCTGCATCACCTTCCCGCAAGCGGGACAGGGGGCGCACGTCCGATGCGGCCGCTCGACAACATCTTCATGCTTATCCGCGGATCGCGTCAGCGAGCGGCCGGGCTGGGCGGCTCGCACGTGTCGCCGCGGCGCTCTGGATGAAGCCGCCGCCCAGCACGCGCGCCTGTCCCGAAAGCGCATCGTAGAACACGCAGGCTTGTCCGGGCGAGACGCCCTCTTCACCGGCGACAAGCTCGACTTCATATCGCCCGTGGGCACCGCGCAGCCACGCCGGCTGCGGCGGGCGGGTCGAGCGCACCCGCACGAAAAGCTCGAGGCCCGCGCCGATGGCGCGATCGAGCGGACCGTCGCCGATCCAGTTGACGTCGCGCAGCCGAATGGCATCCATCCGCAGCGCCTCGCGCGGGCCGACCACCACGCGGCCCGTCGCCGCATCGAGCTTCAGCACATACAGGGGACTACCGGAGGCGATGCCGAGCCCCTTGCGCTGGCCGACGGTGAAATGCGCGATGCCCTGATGCGTGCCGAGCACATGTCCGTCGAGGTCGACGATGTGGCCGGGCTCCATCGCCTTCGGCCTCAGCCGGCTGATGATGTCGGTATAGCGGCCGGTCGGCACGAAGCAGATGTCCTGGCTGTCGTGCTTGTCGGCGACTTCGAGCCCAAGGCGGCGCGCGTGCTCGCGCACCTCGGGCTTGCTCATCTCGCCGAGCGGAAAGCGCAAATATTCGAGCTGTTGGCGCGTGGTCGCGAACAGGAAATAGCTCTGGTCGCGATCGGCATCCCTAGCGCATACCAGCGCGCGCGATCGGTCAGCGGCGCGGCGCGAGGCGACATAATGGCCAGTCGCCAGCGCCCGCGCGCCGAGCTCGCGCGCGGTCTTCAGCAGATCGCGGAACTTGACCGAACGGTTGCACTCGATGCAGGGCACCGGCGTTTCGCCGAGGGCGTAGCTCTCGGCAAAGGTGTCGATCACCGACTCGCGAAAACGATCTTCGTAGTCGAGCACGTAATGGGGAATGCCGATGCGTCCGGCGACATTGCGCGCATCGTGGATGTCCTGGCCCGCGCAGCAGGCGTCCTTGCGATGGGTCGCAGCGCCATGATCGTAAAGCTGCAGCGTAATGCCGACGACGTCGTAGCCTTGCTCCTTCAACAGCGCAGCCGTGGTCGAGGAATCGACGCCGCCCGACATGGCGACAACGACCCTGGTATCCTGCGGACGGCCTTCGAGATCGAGACTGTTGAGCATGGTTTGGTCAAATTGAAAGCGAAGCCCGGGCGACATCGACCGCCTCCGAGGATCAGGAAGCCGGCTTTGCGAGCCCGTTTGCGGGTAGCTGGTTGGCGCGGTTCCGGACCAACGCGGCGACCGGAAAGCACCAAGAAAGCGCACCCTTAATATAGGCCGTATCGGCGCGAAGCAATCGCGCGAGACGCTGTTGCAATGCAAACGGCAATTCTTGCCGAGCGGCAGAAAAGGGGATGGTGGCGGGGAACCCGAAGGATGGCCGTCCATATCTCAAGGCCTTGAAAAATCTTGATATTTTCTCCGATATCGAGCTGGCCCGCTCCTTGCTCACCTCTTCGCACACGTTCATCCAAGAGGCCGGCCGGTGGTAAGCGTCACGTCAGAACTCCCAGCAAGCACGCCCTATCCGAGCGCGCCGCCCAAAGCCGCCCTGCCCGACTCCTCGGAGCTTGCCAGCAGCTTTGCTTCCCTGGTCGGCAACAGCCTGCCCCCTGACACCTCAAACCTGCTGCCCCCGCCGCAGGAACCGCCGGCCCCGCGGCGTTCTGCCAACGACAACTCGGCTCCGAACCCCACTCCGCCGAGCAACAACAATTCGTCCGCCTCTTCTGCTGCCAACCAGAACCAGCAGAATCCGGTGAACAATTCGTCCGCCAACAACAACGATGTTGGAAACTCGCCTGCCGCCGGCGGCAACAATAGCAATAGTTATAGCAACAGCGGCAGCGCACCGGCGCAGAGCAGCAGCGGGAGCAGCAGCACAAAATCCGACAGCTCGAAGACGCGCGACAGCTCTTCCTCCGACAGCGGTTCGACCGACAAGAGCCAGTCGAGCGATGCGGCCGCCGTGGCGAGCCCGGTCGACACGATCGCCATCGTGCAAAATCCGGTCGCGGCGTTGATTCCCGTCGCCAGCAGCCCGACCAATTCGCCGCCGGCTTCGACCGCCGGCAATTCCAGCGCGCCGCTTTCGATTGCGGCTGCCGCGATCGCCACGGCCGCTTCGACCACCAGCGCACTCACGACTGCAGCCGCGCCGGCTGCCGGCGACGCCGCGCCGTCGCCGAAGACCGCCGACGCAACGGCGTCCACGAAGACGCAAGCTCAGGCGCCGACGGCCGGCACGGCAGCGGCGCCGCAAATCGTGCCGACCGGCGCCGCGACTGCGGCCGAGACCGCGCTTGCGACCGCGGCCGGCACACCGGGAACGACGACGGGCGCTACGAACGCGACGGGGTTCAGAACCACCCAGGTCACCCAGGGCAAGCCGGCGACGACGGCATCGAGCGGCACAACGGCGGCAACGGATGCCTCGGCCACGGCCAATTCGGCCGCGACCGGCGGCGCGCCACAGCCCACCACCGACGCCAAGGCGGATGCCGCCAACACCATCGGCGATACGATCAGGCCGGATGCGAATGCCGCAGCCGCGCCTTCGGCCTCCAGCACGGCCCACGATCATTCCGCTGTCGCCGACTATGCCCAGGCGCCTGCGTCTGCCGACACAAACACACAAGCTTTCGCCCTGCCTCAGCAGCTGTCCACCGCAACGGCGGTGAGCGCGACCGACAAGCTCACCGCGACACCGGCGAGCGGCGGTGCGGTGCCAGTGAGCGGGCTGGCGGTCGAGATCGCCGCCTCCGTGAAGAGCGGCAAGACCAGCTTCGACGTCCGGCTCGATCCGGCCGATCTCGGCCGCATTGACGTGCGGATCGACGTCGATCGCAACGGCCAGGTGACCTCGCATCTGACGGTCGAGAAGCCGGAGACGCTGTCGATGCTGCAGCAGGATGCACCGCAGCTGCAGCAGGCGCTGAACGATGCCGGCCTGAAGACCGGCAGCGGCGGCCTGCAATTCAGCCTGCGCGACCAGTCGCAGTCGAACCAGAACAGCAACGGTCAGAGCGGCGGCCAGCCGCAGCGGCTGGTGATTACCGAAGAGGACAGTGTGCCCGCGGCGGTTGCGGGAAGATCCTATGGTCGCATGCTGGGCGCCAGCGGCGGCGTGGATATCAGCGTCTAACGGAGTTTGAACATGGCGAGTACAGGTGCAACCACAGCCTCTCCGGTCGTTTCGGGAACGACGGCGCAGTCGTCGTCCTCGAGCTCGTCCAGCAGCTCGAGCATGAACTCGCTCGCCAACCAGACCATCGCCGGCAACTTCCAGACATTCCTGACGCTGCTGACGACGCAGTTGCAGAACCAGAACCCGCTCGATCCATTGGACACCAACCAGTTCACCCAGCAGCTTGTGGAATTTGCGGGCGTCCAGCAGCAGCTCCAGACCAACGACTCGCTCTCGACCCTGGTCAGTTTGCAGCAAAGCGAGCAGGCTTCGCAGGCGCTGCAATATGTCGGCAAGACCGCCGTCGTGTCCGGCAACACCGCCGCGCTCACCAATTCCTCGGCGACCTGGGAACTGAACGTCCCGAGCAATGCCACCGTCAACATCTCGATCGCCAGCAGCACCGGTCAGACTGTCTACAGCGGCAACTTCTCGGCCAATGCCGGCAACAACCAGCCCTTCACCTGGAACGGTCAGGGCAGCGACGGCACGCAATTGCCGGATGGGCTTTATACATTGACGGCGACCGCTAAAGACAGCAACGGCAACAACGTCGCGATCACGACCGAGGTCGGCGGTACGGTGAACTCGGTCGACCTCACCCAATCGCCGCCCCTGCTCTCGATCAACGGGCAAAGCTATACGCTGAGCCAAGTCAAGGCGATCGGGACCGGCAGCAGCAGTAGCGGCTCGTAATCATCTCGCGTCATCGGCGCACGGCGCCCAACCATTAAAAGCGTTTAAAACCCGGATTTCGGATCGCGTAAACCCGGCTCCCTCAGGTGCCGGGGTGCGACGCATTGCCGTCACATCGAAGGAGAATCGTATTGAAGCCTTGGGCTTAGGCAAATTTTAAGCCGCAAGGCGTAGGTTGGGACCGTGAGTTCAGTGGTTAAGAGTTTGTGAGTACGCCATGACAGAACCCCATCGCCCGAGGGTGAAATACGTCATCGGGCCCGACGGCAGCCCGCTCACCATTGCGGACCTGCCCGCGCCCGGCACCAAACGGTGGGTCATTCGCCGCAAGGCGGAGGTTGTCGCCGCGGTTCGCGGCGGGCTGCTCTCGCTCGAGGAAGCCTGCAGCCGTTATACGCTCACGGTCGACGAATTCCTGTCATGGCAGTTCTCGATCGACCAGCATGGCCTGGCGGGACTCCGCACCACGCGCATCCAGCAATATCGCCAATAAGCGCCCTTTCCCTACTCGAACTAGGGTATTTGAAGAAAATCGGCGTCGCCTTGCGAGGCCGATTTTTTTCATGTCGGCTTTCCGCAAAGCCTCTTAACCATCGTTAACCATATCGAAACCATCCCATAGGCAATAATTGCCTACTCGGCTGTTAGTGCCGAATCTGGGGCTGGTTTTGCAAAGTCTGGTAGACTTCCTGAAGGGCCTGGGGGCCGCGCGATTGATGGCGATGATCGCGGTCACGGCCGCGCTGATCGGCTTTTTCGCATTCGTCATCATGCGCGTCACGACGCCGCAGATGACCACCCTCTTCACCGACCTTTCGCTCGAGGACTCCTCCAGCATCATCAAGGATCTGGAGCGCCAGGGCATCCCATACGAACTGCGCAACGAAGGCAGCGTGATCATGGTCCCGAAGGACAAGGTCACGCGGCTGCGCATGAAGCTCGCCGAAGGCGGCCTGCCCAAGGGCGGCGGCGTCGGCTACGAAATCTTCGACAAGTCCGATGCGCTCGGCACCACGAGCTTCGTGCAGAACATCAATCATCTGCGCGCGCTGGAGGGCGAGCTCGCCCGCACCATCCGCAGCATCGACCGCATCCAGGCCGCGCGGGTCCATCTGGTGCTGCCGGAGCGGCCGCTGTTCTCGCGCGAGACGCCGGAGCCGTCCGCCTCGATCGTGGTGCGGGTGCGCGGTTCGCTCGACCCGGCGCAGATCCGCGCCATCCGCCATCTGGTCGCCTCCTCCGTCAACGGGCTGAAGCCGCAACGGGTCTCGATCGTCGATGAAAACGGCCAGTTGCTGGCCGACGGCGCTGCCACCGACATCGACCAGGCCGTGGGCGACGAGCGCCGCGCCACCTTCGAGAAGCGGCTGCGCAAGCAGGTCGAGGACATCGTCTCCTCGGTGGTCGGCGCCGGCCGCGCCCGCGTCGAGCTGTCGGCCGACTTCGACTACAACAAGATCACCCAGACCTCGGACAAGTTCGACCCCGAAGGCCGAGTGCTGCGCTCCACCCAGACCCGCGAGGAATCCTCCAATTCCGGCGCCGACAGCGGCCAGGTCACCGTCAACAACGAGCTGCCCGGCAACCAGCAGAACAACAACGGCCCGCAGACGCGCGACCAGAGCAAGAAGACCGAGGAAACCAACAATTACGAGATTTCCCGCACCACCAAGACGGAAGTGACGGAGGCCGGCCGCGTCAACCGCATCTCGGTCGCTGTCCTGGTCGACGGCGCCTATTCCAAGAACGACAAGGGCGAGCTGGTCTACAAGGAGCGCACCAAGGACGAGCTCGATCGCATCGCGGCGCTGGTGCGCTCGGCGATCGGCTTCGACCAGAAGCGCGGCGACCAGGTCGAGGTCGTCAACCTGAAGTTCGCCGAAGGCCCGCAGGTCCAGCCGATCAACGAGCCGGCCGGCATTCTGGGCATGCTGCAGTTCACCAAGGATGACATCATGTATGTCATCGAGCTCGGCGTCATGATGCTGCTCGGCCTGGTCGTGCTGTTCATGGTGGTGCGCCCGCTGGTCAAGAAGATCCTGGCCTCCGAAGAGCTCGCCGCCCTCACAAATGCCGTGACCGCGCCGCCGGAAGAGACCCCGCCGCCGGCGGCCGGCGGGCCTGCGGCCCTCCTTCCCGGGACCAACACCACTGCCCACCTGATCGACGTGGCGCAGGTGCAGGGCCAGGTCCACGCCCAATCCGTCCATCGCGTCGGCGAGCTCGCCGAGCGCAATCCCAACGAAACCGTCGCCATCGTCCGTCAGTGGCTGAGCGAGCCGGCCGAGTAACCCCGACATGTCCCTTCCCGCACAAGCGCAGAACTCCAGCGACATCACCAGCGTGATCCAGAGCCTCGCGCCGCGCCAGGCCGGCAAGGAGAGGGCGAAGATTGCGGGCCCCAGGCGCGCGGCGATGCTGATGCTGGCGCTTGGCGAGCAATATGGCGGCAAGATCTGGCAGATGCTCGACGACGACGAGGTGCGCGAGCTGTCGCTCGTGATGTCCACGCTCGGCACGGTGGAGGCCGAGACCGTCGAGGACATGCTTCTGGAG
>JAFAUV010000350.1 GCA_019243075.1 Bradyrhizobium sp. | reverse complement strand
GTTTGGTCGGCGAGAAGGCCATCGACCACGCCGCCGGAATCGCAATCGCCATCGCGATCAGGGTCGAGCCGCCGGCCACCATGATCGAATTGAGCGCATGATGGAAATAATCGCTGCGCTCCTGCACGGTTGCGTAGTTTTCCGTGGTCCAGTGGAAGAACAGGAACGACGGCGGGACCGCAAACGCCTCGAGCTCCGTCTTGAAACTCGCCAGCACCATCCAGAGAATCGGAAAGAAGATCACGAAGCTCGCGCCCCAGGCGCCGAGGGTTGCAATCGCCGTGCGTCTTGCCGTTACCGCGCGCGCCATCCTTCAGGCCTCCAGGTTGCGGCCGACGATGCGGACGAGGAAGAACGCCACGATATTGGCGATGACCACGGCGACCAGCCCGCCCGCGGACGCGCTGCCGACGTCGTATTGGATCAGCGCCTGGGAGTAGATCAGAAAGGCGATATTGGTGGTCTGCAGGCCCGGGCCGCCGCCCGTGGTGACGAAGATCTCGGCGAACACGGTAAGCAGGAAGATCGTCTCGATCAGGATCACCACGGTGATCGGCCGTGCCAGATGCGGCAGCGTGATGTAGATGAAGGTCGATACCGCGCTGGCGCCGTCCATCTCGGCCGCCTCCTTCTGCTCCTCATCCAGCGACTGCAGGGCCGTGAGCAGGATCAGCGTCGCGAACGGCAGCCATTGCCAGGATACGATCAGGATGATGGAAAATAGCGGCGCGTCATTGAACCAATCGATCGGCGCCGCACCAAACAGCTTGGCAAGCCAGGCGAACAGCCCGGATACCGGATGCATCAGCAGATTCTTCCAGACCAGCGCGCTGACGGTGGGCATCACGAAGAACGGCGCGATCACCATCAGCCGCACGATGTTGCGGCCGATCACCGGCTGGTCGAGCAGCAGCGCGAGCGGAATACCGATCAGGATGGTCAGCGCCAGCACCGATCCGACCAGCACCAGCGTGTTCCGCAGCGAAGCGAGAAACGCCGGGTCGCTCAGGAAGTATTCGAAGTTCTCGAATGCGACAAACTGCCCGGATTCGGGATCGAGCAGATTGTAGTGCAGCGTGGAGAAATAGATCGTCAGCGCCAGCGGAACGATCATCCAGATGAACAGCAACGCGACGGCGGGCGTCATGAGAGCCCGCGCCAGCACCTGCGTCTGTCGGGTCGCCATCCTTGCCTCCATCTGTTGACAAAGGGCGACCACCCCCTTCGGGGACGAGGATGGTCGCCGGCAAGACAGCCCTGGAGATGGGCTCACGGCTCAGGGCACGCCTATTTGATGTAGCCGGCGCGCTTCATTTCGCGTTCGGTGGAGGCTTGCGCGGCCGAGAGCGCCTGCTCGACCGTGGTCGATCCCGATAAAGCGGCCGAGAATTGCTGGCCGACCTGGGTACCGATGCCCTGGAATTCGGGGATCGCGGCATATTGGACGCCGACATAGGGCACGGGCTTGACCGTCGGCTTGTTCGGATCGGCTGTGTCGATGGACTCCAGCGTCGGCTTGGCGAAGGGCGCGACCTTGAGATAATCAGGATTTTGGTACAGCGACGTGCGCGTTCCCGGCGGCACATTGGCCCAGCCTTCCTTGGAGGCCACCAGTCTGCTGTAATCCTTGCTGGTCGCCCAGGCGATGAACTTCTCGGCCGCCTCGACCTTCTTCGAGCCGGCGGGGATCGCGAGATTCCACGCCCACAGCCAGTTCGCGTTCTTCCCGAGCCCCGTGTTCGGCGCCAGCGCGAAGCCGACCTTGTCCGCGACCCTGGAGTCCTTCGGGTTGGTCACGAAGGAAGCCGCCACCGTCGCATCGATCCACATCGCGCATTTGCCGGCGTCGAACAGCGCAAGGTTTTCATTGAAGCCGTTCGAGCTCGCACCGGGAGGGCCAGCCTGCTTCATCAGATCGACATAGGTCGAGAGCGTCTTCTTCCATTCCGGCGAGTTGAACTGCGGCTCCCATTTCTCGTCGAACCAGCGCGCGCCGTAGGAATTGGCCATCGCGGTCAGGAAAGCCATGTTCTCGCCCCAGCCCGCCTTGCCGCGCAGACAGATGCCGAATACGCCATCCGACTTGTCCGTCAGCTTCTTGGCGGCGTCGATAATGAAATCCCAGGTCGGCTTTTCCGGCATGGTCAGTCCGGCTTTCTGGAACAGATCGGTGCGGTACATGACCATCGAGCTCTCGCCGTAGAACGGCGCGGCGTAGAGTTTGCCGTCGACCGAGACCGCGTCGCGGATTCTCGGAAGCAGGTCGCCGACGTCATAGTCGGCGCCGAGATGGTCGAGCGGTACCAGCCAGTTCTTCTTGGCCCAGATCGGCACCTCGTAGGTTCCGATGGTCAGCACGTCGAACTGCCCGCCCTTGGTCGCCATGTCCGTGGTCACGCGCTGGCGCAGCACGTTCTCTTCCAGCGTGACCCACTTGACCGAAATGTCGGGATTGGCGGCCGTGAACTCGCCGGTCAGTCCCTGCATGCGGATCATGTCACCGTTGTTGACGGTGGCAATCGTCAGCGTCGTTTCTGCATTCGAGGGCACCGAGGCCAACAGCGCGGCCGCGCCCAAAAGGGCGCCAAGGACGTTTCTCACGCGAACCTCCCCTTTTGTCGTGTTGAGCATATGCCCACACGTTGGGCGTATGTTCACATCGGCGACCGGACTTGTCAAGCCGAGGCGAGCGATTTCCGTCCCACGCAAGCTGTGCGGGAAACCGTCCGCCTCCGAGCCGCGGGACCATCGCGGGAAAGCCTCAGGCGAGGACGGCGCGCGCGGTAGCTTCGTCGGTGATGAGCCCGTTGATCAGGCGCCCAGCCAGCGCTGCCCTGATGGCGGCGACCTTTGCCTGCCCGATGGCGGCGGCAATGGTCGTGGTCTCCGCCGGCATTTGCGGCGGAATGCTGGTGAGCCGGCGGTTGGTGCCGCCCTTGATGAGCCTGCCCTTGGCGTCATAGGCCCATCCGGTGATTTCGCCGACGGCGCCAAGCCGCATCATCTCGAACAGTTCCTCGCGCGTGACGAAGCCGTCGACATGGATTTGGGCCTTCTGGTCCATTTGTCCGATGCCGATCAGCCGCAGATCGGCTTTCGCCGCGACCGCCTTCACCTTCGCGATCGGGTCTATCCGCACCATGCGGTTGCGCTCGTCTTCCGACGACATCAGAAACGGCAGCGGCATCGGATAATGGCGTGCACCGGTGCGGTCGGCGAGCCTGCCGACCGTATCGAAGAAGCTCGCCGAGCCATCGGCCGAGATATTGCCGACCAGCGAGACGATCTGGTGGTTGGGCCGCTCGATCGGGGAGACGCGCTCGACCGCGGCGCGTACCGCCCGCCCGGTGCCGAGCGCGACGATCACGGGCGTCTCGGAGCGCAATGTCGCCTCCAGGACGTTGGCACAGCGCTCGGCGATGCCGGCGGTCGAAAGCGGCGCCGCCGGGTCGGTGGGCACGACCTCGCAATGCGAAAGATGAAACCGCCCCTTCAGCTGCGATGCCAGTTCCATGCATGCGGCAATGGGATGCTCGAGGCGGAAGGTGATCAGCCGTTCGGCCAGGCAGAGCGAAACCAGGCGCTGCGCCGAGGCGCGCGACACCTGCAGCATTTTCGCGATCTCGTCCTGAGTATGGCCGGCAATGAAATAGAGCCAGCCGGCTCGCGCGGCATCATCCAGGCGTGATCTTTCGTTCTCGGTCGCGGCCATCAGACGCGCTGTCCTTCCGCCCAGATGCCGCAGGTGGCCATTACCTTAGAAAGGCAGCGGCAACTCGGCACCTCGCCGTCAACGAGCACGCCGTCGCAATCGAAGATGATCGAGTCCAGTTGGCGCAAGCCGGGCTGCATTGCTCCATAAGAGCATATGCTCAGTACTTGAGCAATGGCCCAGCCTTGCTGCGTCGCGCGATGCTTCCGGTCGACCTCGCCGCCGGTGCGGTACCCAGCCATCGAGACTGCAAGATCAGCGCTCGTCGCTCCACGGCAATTCATCATCGTGCCGGACGCAGCGGCGGCTGTCGCGCGGCGTCGGTGGGAGAGGCGGCGCCCGACACCACCGCATTGGGAGAAGTGTTGCGCTTTTCAGACGCAGGCCGGTAGAATGGAAGCGCCGGCCCGCCGCCGCTTGCGCTGACCCGCCTGGCAACTTGCTCGCGCACGCGACAGGCCGAAGCGCCGGTCCTTTGTGAACCAGCTAATAGAAGGCGCCGGCGGCATTTGCCACAGTGACGTTATTGCTCCCTGGAATACCAAGTTGAGGGGGATCGACGATGACCGGACAGCTGAGCCCGTCTGGCGAGATCAAGCGCAATCGACGTTGGTTTCTCCGTCGCGGAGCGCTGGCGTTCCCATTCATTCTGGCCCTCGCACGGGCGCGTGCAGCGGAGCGGGTTGGCTCGGTCGAAGACCTCACCGGCGAGGCATTCGCCGAGCTCGAGTCGGTCCGCCGCACGCTGGACCGGGCAGCGCCGGTCTTTCTCAGCGAGGAGGTCATGACCGGCCTCGGCGCGCGGCTGGCAATGCGGCTCGGCCGCAAT
>JAFAUV010000266.1 GCA_019243075.1 Bradyrhizobium sp. | reverse complement strand
GATTTCACCGCACGCAAGGGCGAGGAGGCGGTCGACCGCGAGGCGTTGCTCGCGGTGCTGACCGATTTCCTCAAAGCCAACAATCTCAAGGTCGACTGGGAAGGCGTCGAAAGTGCGCCGAACGAAGCCCTCGTCAATGCGCTCGCGATGATGTCGCCCTATGGACCCGCGGAGAAGCAGGCGATGCTGGAAGCGCCCGACCTGAAGACCCGCGCCGAAATCCTGATCGCCGTCACCGAAATGGATCTCGCCAAGAAGCGCACCAGCGGCGACCCGCCGCTGCAATGATCAATAGCCCGCGACCGCCATCGCCGTCACCGCGCCCAGCACCATCCAGCCAAAATGCCGGCCGCCGGTGCCGACGGCGTTGCCGAGCGCACTGAAGGCGAACAGGCCGGCGAGGGTGATGACGATCCAGTGCCGCGCCGGGGCGGATGCCATCGAAGGCGCGGCGATCAAGAGCACGCCGCCGGCGACCCACGCCACAGTCGGAACCTGCCAGACGAAGCGAAACAGCGTGCGAAGGCGCTCGGGCTCGATGCTCACGCGCGGAAACACTTTGGTTTCCGACAGCACGCCATGGACCAGCGCCGCGGCAATCGCCAGCACGCCCGACACCTGCAGCAGCATATCGCGCATCGGAATCTCCATACAGCTGTGTATGGTATTAGGCCGCGCGCTGGCCTCTGTCAATACAGTTCTGTATGGTCGATGGCGATGAGCGATCAGCTTTCCGCCCAGGACTGGCTCGACCAGGGCCTCAAGACGCTCGCCAGGCGCGGATTTTCGGCACTGAAGGCCGAGCCGCTGGCAAAGGCGATGGGGGTGTCGCGCGGCAGCTTTTACTGGCATTTCCGGGATATCAGCGCCTTCCACGCCGCGATCCTGAAAGCTTGGCGCGAGGTCGCAGCCGAAGCCATCATTGCCGGTGTCGAGTCGGCATCCTGCGACGCCGATCCGCTCGCCATGCTGCTGCAGCGAGTATTTTCCGAACGGCTGGCCCTGGAGCGCGCGGTGCGGAGCTGGGCTGCGTTCGATGCGGCGGCGAGGGCCGCGGTGCAGGCCATCGACCGGCGGCGGCTCGATTATGTCGAAGGCCTGATCCGCGCCCGGGGCGTGGCGGCCGACGTCGCGCAGGCGCGCGCGCTCATCCTCTATTGGGCTTTCCTGGGCTATGCGCTGTCGGACCGGCCGCTGGCGAAAGCCCAGCGCGAGGCGGTCGTCGCGGAACTGCTCCATATCGCCTCGTTATGATCGCGCCCGGCGCGGCGGATGTGCTAAGGCGATGCCAGGCGCGCGTGAATCCGGAAAAAAAATTGCGCTGCACCCGATGCGGGATGTGGAGCGGTTTTCCGAAAGGATCATGAGCCATCGAAATCCGACGCGCGATTCCATCGCGCTTCGAGAGCCGGAGACCAGCAGATGAACGCCTTGCCGGAACGCCCCGAAAACACCGTCGATCCCAAATTGCTGGAGATTCTGGTCTGCCCGCTGACCAAGGGCCCGCTGGAATTCGATTCGATCAGGCAGGAGCTGATCTCGCGCTCGGCCAAGCTTGCCTATCCGATCCGCGACGGCATCCCGATCATGCTGCCGGAGGAGGCGCGCAAGATCGATTGAAGGCCGGCCCGATGCGGGCGATCCTTGCGGCGCTGCTCTTGCTCGTCCCGCTCGGCCAGGCGGCCGCCGAGGAGAGCAGGATCCGCATCGGCGCCATCGATGCCTACCTCGCTGTCCCGCCCAAGATCGACAAGCCCGCGGTGGCGCTTCTGATCGCCGGCTCCGGCTCGACCGACCACGACGGCAACGGCCCGAAACTCAAGCCCGCCACTCTGAAAAAGCTTTCCGACGATCTGATCGCGCACGGCATCGCGACCCTGCGCTATGACAAGCGCGGCGCCGGGGGATGGAAGAAGGAATTCGGCAAGCCGGAGGATTTCCGCTTCAAGGATTTTGTCGACGATGCCGCATCGCTGATGGATTATCTGCGCGGCAGCGGCAGATTCTCCAAGCTGGCGGTGGTCGGCCATAGCGAAGGCGGGCTGGTTGCGATCCTCACCGCGGGCCGCGTTCCCGTCGACCGGCTGGTGCTGCTGGCGACCTCGGCGCGCAAGCAGGGCGACCTGTTGAAGGCGCAGCTGGCAAAGCAGCTTCCGCCGGAAAAGCTCGAGCCGATCGCCAAAGCCGTCGACGCCATCATGGCCGGCCAGATCGTCGATCCGCCGCCGTCGGGGCTACAGATCGCGCCGGCGATGCAGCCCGGCATCGCCTCGGCTTTCACCGAGGACCCGGTCGATCCCCTGAAGAAGATCGACGTGCCGACCCTGATCGTCGCGGGCGGCCGCGACCGCCAGTTGGCGCGGCTCGATTTCCTGGCGCTGACCGCGGCCGATTTTGCCGCGCAGTCGCTGTGGCTGCCGGACATGAATCACATGCTGGTCGACGTCACCGACGAGGCCGATGATGTCGCGAGCTACAATCAGGCGGAACGGCCGCTTGATCCGGCACTGATCGAGGCGGTGGCGAATTTCATCGAGGAGACCCAGCCGCATGACGGGCATGAAGCGCGCTGATGTCGATGGCGCGCTACAGCGCCTCGCCCTTCAACAGCCGCGGCACCTGGCCGGAAAGGCCGGCCGCCTGGCGAATGAACATCTCTTTCAACGGCGGCGCGCGATCGACCAGGCCGAGCCCGATGTCGCGCACGGCGCGCAGCAGCGTCGATTTGTTCGAGAACAACAGGTTGAGCGAATTGGTCGCAAGCCCCATCGCCATGGTGTCGAAGCGGCGACAGCGCTGGTAGCGCTCCAGCACGTCGCTCTGTCCGAGATCGATGCCGAGCCGCG
>JAFAUV010000247.1 GCA_019243075.1 Bradyrhizobium sp. | reverse complement strand
GCGCGTGGGTGGGAAGGTATTCGCGGAGCGAAAGGGCCTCGCCTCGCCCGTGATCCCAGAGACACGCTCGCAGCGATCGTCGGGATCGGCCGATCAACAACGCGTGTGACCGGGCGATCAGGTCGGCTCCGTTTCTTGACAGAGATGAGGTGACCCGTTTCCCTTGCGTCTCCCAATCCGGGCGGCGGGCACATGCATGGCGAAGCTCTGGTGACAAGTCGGCGCGACCTGCTCTCGCTGATCGGCGCGATGGCTGGCAGCGCCGCCATGTACCACGCGATGACCAGCCTCGGCTTTGCCTCGGAATCCCCCTTCAAGGGGCCGATCCGCCTCGACGGCGATCCGAAGGGCGCCTCCGTTCTCGTGCTGGGGGCCGGACTTGCCGGCATGACGGCGGCGCTCGAGCTGCGCAACGCCGGCTATCAGGTGCAGCTGCTGGAGTTCAACGCCCGCGCCGGTGGCCGCAACTGGACGCTGCGCGGCGGTGACAGCTTTACCGAGCTTGGCGGCGCGACGCAGACCTGCGAATTCGAGCCGGGGCTCTACCTCAACCCAGGCCCGTGGCGGATTCCCTATCACCATCGCGCGTTGCTCGATTACTGCAAGCGGCTGAATGTCGCGCTCGAGCCGTTCATCCAGCTCAATCACAATGCGTATCTGCACGCGGCGGGTGCGTTCGGCGGCGTGCCACAACGCATCCGCGTGGTGAAAGCCGATTTCCAGGGCCAGGTCTCGGAACTGCTCGCCAAGGCGACGCAGCAGGGCAGGCTCAACGATGCCGTCACCCGGGAGGACCAGGAAATCCTGCTGCAGGCCTTGCGATCCTGGGGCGCCCTCGACCGCAGCTACAATTACAAGGCCAGCCTGTTCTCCTCTGAATACCGCGGCTATGCGAGCGCGCCGGGCGGGGGTCTCTCCGCCGTGCCGGTGCCCAGCGATCCCGTGGCGCTGTCCGACATCCTGAAGTCGCGGCTGTGGCGCTACCTGCAGAACTTCGCCAACTACAATTTCCAGACCACGATGTTCCAGCCGGTCGGCGGCATGGACATGGTCGGCAAGGCGTTTGCGAAAGAGCTCGGCGACATCATCCGTACCAACGCCAAGGTCACGCGAATCCAGCAGAACGACCGCAGCGTGACGGTGACCTTCGTTGACAGGCAAAGACCCGCGATCGTGCAGACCGCGACCGCCGACTGGTGCGTCTGCTCCATTCCGCTCTCGATCCTGAGCCAGTTGCCGCTCGACGTCGGCCCGGCGGTGAAGGCGGCGATCGAGGCCGTTCCCTATGCCGGCGCCGTCAAGATCGGCCTGCAGTTCAAGCGCCGCTTCTGGGAAGAGGATGACGCGATTTTTGGCGGCATCAGCTATACCGATCTGCCCATCCGCCAGATCGCCTACCCCAACACCGGCTATAATCGCTCCGGCCGCGGCGTGCTGCTCGGGGCCTATCTTTTCGACGGCGCCAATGCCTACGAGTTCTCCGCGATGCCGCCGGCCGAACGGGTCGCGCGTGCGGTCGAATTCGGCGCCGCCATCCACCCGCCGTACAAATCCGAATTCGAGAACGGCATCGCGGTGGCCTGGCATCGCGTGCCGTTCACACTCGGCTGCAGCGGCGACTGGTCGGAGGAGGCGCGGAAAGATCACTACGCCAATCTCTGCCAGATCGACGGCCGCATCGTGCTGGCCGGCGAGCACGCCTCCGCGCTGCCGGCCTGGCAGGAGGGCGCGATCCTGTCCGCCCTCGACGCGATCAGCAGGCTGCATGAGCGGGTGATGAAGACATGACGCTTCGCTACACCCTTGGACTGGCGGCGTCGCTGGCGCTGGCGGCGACCGCGGCGGCCGCGCAGGAAGGCCAGCGCACGTTCAGCTCCGGTTATCGGTTTGTCGAAATGAGCGGGGAAGAGCTCTACAACAATGTCTGCCGCGCCTGTCACATGGCCGACGCCAAAGGTGCGACCGGGGCTGGCGCCTATCCGTCGCTATCGGCCAATCCCAATCTGCAAGCGGCCGGCTATCCCGTCACGATGGTGATCCAAGGCCGGCGCGCGATGCCGCCCTTCGGCGACATGATGAACGATGCCCAGATCGCCGCTGTCGTGAACTATCTTCGGACGCATTTCTCCAACAACTATGCCGATATTGTGAGCGCGCAGGATGTCAGCGATGCGCGGCACTGAACGGCAGCAGCTCCGGGTCCGCACCGATGCAAAATGCCCGCACCGATGCAAAATAAAGGCGGTTGGCCAGCGTCGGCGCATGCGTTTCGAGCTTGCCGAAGCGCGCGCGTCCTGTCTCAATCCTGCCTGACACCCTGAGGGAGGCGGCATGCACCAGCTCCGGACCATTTCCAAACCTGCTGCGCTGCTGTTGTCGGCGCCGCTGTGGTCGCTGCTGGCCGTCTCCGGCAGCGCCAGAGCCGACGGCCTGACGCCGAACCAGCAGCGCGCCCATGACATCTACAAGGAACTCGTCGAGATCGACACGACGACCGCAACCGGCGACACCAAGCAGGCCGCCGAGGCCATGGCGGCGCGGCTGAAGGCGGCCGGCTTTCCGGATGAAGATGTCCATGTGTTCTCACCCGCCCCGCGCAAGGGCAATCTGGTCGCACGGCTGCATGGTAGCGGCAAGCGCAGGCCCATCCTGTTGGTGGCGCATCTCGACGTGGTGCCGGCGTTGCGGCAGGACTGGTCGGTCGATCCGTTCAAGCTCACCGAGCAGGACGGCTATTTCTACGCGCGCGGCTCCGGCGACGACAAATACATGGGCGCGTCCTTCATCACCAACCTGATCCGCTACAAAGAAGAGGGCTACCAGCCCGACCGCGACATCATCGTGGCGCTGGAAACGGATGAGGAGATCCTCGACAGCAATGGCTTGGGCATCCAATGGCTGATCAGGAATCACCGCGACCTGATCGACGCCGAATTCGCGCTGAACGAAGGTGGCGGCGTCAGCCTGAAGGACGGCAAGGCGATCCGCAACAGCGTGCAGACCAGTGAAAAGGTATCGGTGAGCTTTCGGCTCGAGGTGAAGAACTCCGGCGGCCATTCCTCGGTGCCGCGCAGTGACAATGCGATCTATCATCTGGCCGAAGGCCTCACGCGTCTCGCCAAATTCGATTTTCCGCTGCATCTCAACGAGACCACGCGCGCCTATTTCGACCGCACCGCGCAGTTCGAGAGCAAGGAGACCGGCGCCGACATGAAGGCGATCCTCGCCGAGGAGCCCGATCCCGCAGCGGCGGCGCGGCTCTCGGCCAATCCCGTCTACAACGCCCAGCTTCGCACCACCTGCGTCGCCACCATGCTGCAAGGCGGCCACGCCGTGAACGCGCTGCCGCAATTGGCGACCGCCAATGTCAATTGCCGCATCATCCCGGGCGAGCCCGTGGATCAGATCAAGTCGACGCTCGTGCGCGTGCTGGCCGACGACCGCATCGCTGTGACCCAGCTCGACCCGGGGGTCATCAGCGAGCCCTCGAAGCTCAACGAGGAGATTGGCGGGGCGATCGACAAGCTGACGCGGGAGTTCTGGCCCGGCGCGGTGGTGATGCCGATCATGAGCTCGGGTGCAACCGACGGCAGCTACCTGCGCAACGCCGGAATCCCGACCTTCGGCCATTCCGGCCTCGCCAACGACGTCAACGACATCCGCGCCCATGGCAAGGACGAGCGGGTGCCGGTGAGGGCGTTCTATGAGGGTGACGAATATCTCTATCGCCTGGTGAAGATGCTTTCCGGCCGCACCTGATTACAGCGGCCTGGGAGCGCGCTGCCGGATCCAGACTGGCGTCTCATGTTCCCGCATCTCGGCCTGATGGCGGATCTCTCGCTGGCGAGGCGCTGCGACAACCGCGCGCAGCAGCTTGTTGGTATTGCCCGCTGGCACTGAAGCTGAGGCGGCCTAAATATGGGGGAAACAGGGGGAGCATTTTGGGTTCGGGTATTCAGGAGGCAAGATGGTCCTGAAGCGGTTGGTTCCCGCGCTGGTCGGCGCTGCGGCGTTCGCGGTCGTCAGCGCCGCCATGGCCGACGAATATCGGCCAGATGAATATTTCGGTCTCGACCTGTCCAAAGCCGTGCTGTCGCCGAAGCGGCTCGGGCCGCCGCAGGAGTTTGCCCCGCTTGCGGTGGAAGCCGAGAGCGAGAGGAGCGACCGTCAAAATGAGGCGAATTGGGCCCGCGACGAGCTGAAGACCGAGCCGCGGAAAGTCGCCGTGCAGGACATCAAGGTCACGCACCGGCATCGCGTGCCGCATGTGGCGAGCGGAACGCCGACGGGCTCAGCCCGGATCAGGCTCGCGCACCGGCACCGCAATCCGCTCGACGCCCAGGCGATGGATACCCGGATCCAGAAATGGCCGTGCAATGGCGGTAGCGGCATCTGCGACTGGAAATAGCCTCGCGTGTCAGAGCCAATTAACCCGATCTTGATTTGAGCTTGGCCTCCTCGGCAGACTAGGGATTGAGCTGTCCGCCGTTTCAACCATCCCAAAACAACAGCGCGTCCAGCGTTTTCCCGCATGCGCGGGCGGGGCCGGTTCGCAAGGAGCTAGCATGGAAGCTTTTCAAACCCAGGGCATTCGGCTGCCGCGGCTCGGGCTCGGCACCTATCGTATGCAGGGCGATGTCTGCCGCGCCGCAGTCGAAAGCGCGCTCGGGCTCGGCTATCGCCATATCGACACCGCGGAAATGTACGCCAATGAGGACGCCATTGGTGCTGCCATCGCATCCTCCGGCGTGCCGCGCGGGGAGTTGCACGTCACTACCAAGGTCTGGAACGAGAATCTCGCGCCCGACGCGATGCGCCGCGCTTTCGACACCAGCCTGAGAAAGCTGCGGCTCGATGTCGTCGACCTCTATCTCGTGCACTGGCCGAAGGGCGGCATGCATCTGCCCTCGATGTTCGAGATGCTGATGAAATTCAAGGAGGAGGGCCGCACCCGCGCCATCGGCGTCGCCAATTTCAACATCGCTCTGCTCAGGACCGTGGTCGAGGAATTGAAAGCACCGATCGCCTGCAACCAGATCGAATATCACGTGATGCTCGACCAATCGAAGGTGAAGCAATACATGGATTCGAAGTCGATCCCGCTGGTGGCCTACTGCCCGCTGGCGCAAGGCGGCGCCGCGTCGGATGAGACGCTGCTTGCGATCGGCAAGAAGCACAATGTCAGCGCAGCGCAGGTGGCGCTGAAATGGCTGCTCGACCAGCAAGGCGTTGCCGCGATCCCCAAGGCCTCGCGCCGCGAGAGCCAGCAGGCGAATTGGGATGCGCTCAACCTCAAGCTCGACGACGCGGATCGCAAGCAGATCGCCAGCCTGCCCAAGGACAGGCGCTTTGTCAGTCCGGGGTTTGCGCCGGCGTGGGACTGAGCGCAGCCGCCTGCCAAAGAAAGAATGGCCCCTTGCGGGGCCATTCCGGTGTCGGCCTGGTCTTTTCTTAAGTAGCGTCTTTTCTTAAGTAGCGTCTGTTCTTAGTAGCGTCTGTTCTTAGTAGCGGTGGTCGCGGATCACGACGCGGTCGTGATCATGGTGCCAGCCATAGTCCCGATGCACGCGATATTCGGCGCGTGCGCGGTCCCAGTCATGATGACCGCGCTTGATCACCACGGTCTCGGCGCTGGCAATCGAAGGCAGCGCAACCGCGATCGCGCCCAGCGCCGCCACGGCATAACCAAACTTCCTCATGTTTTCCTCCTCACTCTCCAGTGGGGAATAAACTGCACCTGCGCAGGAACGTTCCGCGGGAACTTGCGCAGAATCCTGAACGGATGTTCAGCTTGGTTGCGTCGGGGGTACGGGAGCACTCAGCCCCGCGCTGTCCGCTCCACATTGGCGATCCGGGTCGGCACGCCGAACTCCTTGCGGCAGACATCGGCGAGCACGGCGACGCCTTCGCGGATCTGCTGCTCGGAGGGGCTCGCAAAGCAAAGCCGCAAGCGACAGCCGGCATAGCCCTTGTTGGTCGACCATTCCGGACCGGGATTGATCGCCACTCCTGCCGCGAGCGCGGCCTGGTAGAGCTTGAGCGTATCGACATGGTCCGGCAGCTTCACCCAGAGGAAGATGCCCCCCTTCGGGTCCTCGAACTCGGCTGACGTGCCGAACTGCTCGCTCAGCGCCTCCATCAGCGTATCGAGCTTGCGGCGCAGGCCTTTGGTCAGCTTCGGCACATGGGTCGCAAAATGCGG
>JAFAUV010000172.1 GCA_019243075.1 Bradyrhizobium sp. | reverse complement strand
CGCCACGTGCTGGTGGAGAAGCCCGCGGGCCGGCGGCCGGCGGAAGTGGCGCCGATCGTTGCGGCCGCCCGGCAGTTCAAGCGCATCGTCAAGGTCGGCTTCAATCACCGTTTTCATCCCGCGATCGCGCGCGCCAAGGCCCTTGTCGATGAGGGCCGCATCGGCCCATTGATGTTCATTCGCGGCCGCTATGGCCACGGCGGCCGCATCGGCTATGAAAAGGAATGGCGCTTCGAGGCGGAGATTTCCGGCGGCGGCGAATTGATCGACCAGGGCTCGCATCTGATCGACCTGTCGCGCTGGTTCCTTGGCGACCTCACTTTGGCCTATGGCATGGCACCGACCTATTTCTGGCCCGGACGGGTCGACGACAATTGTTTCCTGGCGCTTGCCGGCGAGCAGCAGCGCATGGCCTGGCTGCACGCGTCCTGGACCGAGTGGAAGAACCTGTTCGCCTTCGAGATCATGGGTCGAGACGGCAAGCTGGCTGTCGATGGCCTGGGTGGCAGTTACGGCACCGAGCGCCTCACCTGGCATCGCATGCTGCCGGAGATGGGGCCTCCGGAAACCACGATCTGGGAGTTCCCGTTTCCGGACCGCTCCTTTGCCGACGAGTTCGAGAATTTCGTCGCGGCCGTGGAGGGCAGGGCCCTCGCCAGCGGTGATATCGAGGACGCCTATGCCAATCTCGTCATCGTCCAAGCCGTCTATGACCGGGCACAATCATGATTATTGTGCGATCACCCCTGCGCATCAGCCTCGGAGGCGGCGGCACCGATCTCGCCTCCTATTATCGCGATCATGAGGGATTCCTGATCGCGGCGGCGATCGACAAATATGTGTATGTCAGTGTCATCAAGCCGTTCCAGCCCGGCATCTATCTGAAATATTCCGAGATCGAGCACGTCGATGCGATCGATCAGGTTCGGCACCGCATCATACGCGAAGCGCTGAAACTGTTTCCCGGCGAGTCCAGCCAGATCGAGATCACGACGCTTGCCGATATCCCGGCCGGCACCGGGCTCGGTTCTTCCGGCAGCTTCACCACCGCGTTGTTGCGAGCGCTGCATGCGCAATCGCGCAGCATCATTCATCCCCGCGAACTGGCCGAACAGGCCTGCCACGTCGAGATCGATCTCCTGAAAGAGCCGATCGGCAAGCAGGACCAGTATATCGCCGCGTTCGGCGGCATTACCTGTTTCACCTTTCGCCGGGACGGAACCGTCGAGGCGGAGCCCCTGGCGCTTGCAGAGGACACTCGCAACGCGCTCTCCGACAATCTCCTGATCTTCTTCACCGGCTACGCCCGCTTGGCATCCGAAATCCTGCGCGACCAGGATGATCGGACCAGGAAGAACGACGGCAGCATGATCGACAATCTTCACTACGTGAAGGATATCGGGATGCGTTCCAGGGCGGCGCTGGAGCGCGGCGAGCTGGCCGCATTCGGCAGACTCATGCACGAGCATTGGGAGCACAAGCGCAAGCGCTCGAGCGGCATGTCGAATTCGCGGATCGATGACTGGTACAGGCTGGGTATGAATGCGGGCGCCGTCGGCGGCAAGCTGATCGGCGCGGGCGGCGGCGGCTTCCTGATGTTCTATGCCGAAGAGAAGGTCCGGCTGCGCCACGTCATGCGCGAGGCCGGCCTGACCGAAGTACGGTTCCACATGGACTTCGAGGGCACCAAGGTGCTGGTGCAGTGAGAGGGGCTTCATGAGTGCGCCGCGCGAGGGCGGCTTTCCCGTGGCCATTCTGGCGGGCGGCCTCGCCACGCGGATGCGCCCGGCGACCGAACGCATTCCGAAGGCGCTGCTTGAGGTCGCGGGCCGGCCCTTCGTCGAGCACCAGCTCGCCTTGTTGCGGCGGGAGGGCGTGGGTCGGGTCGTGCTGTGCGTCGGTTTTTTGGGCGAGATGATCGAGGCCGCCATCGGCGACGGTGCGCGCTTCGGCCTCGAGGTCTCCTACAGTTTTGACGGAGAGAAACTGCTTGGCACCGGCGGCGCTTTGCGGCAGGCCCTGCCGAGGCTCGGAGAACGGTTTTTCGTCCTGTACGGCGACAGCTATCTGGAGATCGGCTATGCAGCGGTCCAGGCGGCTTACCGCCGGAGCGGGCTGCCGGCCCTGATGACGGTTTTCCGCAACGAGGGGCGCTGGGACACCTCCAACGTCCTGTTCGACGGCAGCCGGATCGTGCGTTACGACAAGCGCCATCCGACCGCGGACATGAAATTCATCGATTACGGCCTTGGCATCCTCAATGGCGACGTATTGCGGGCCGTGAGAGCCGGGGCATTCGATCTATCCGACCTCTACACGGCTCTCGCCCTCGAAGGCCGACTCGCCGGGTACGAGGCGACACGGCGCTTCTATGAAATAGGCACGCCGTCGGGCCTGGCGGAAGCGGACAGTCATCTGAGGGGACAATCGCAGCCATGAGCGCCCATACGGAAAATTATTTTCGCGAGGTTGTCGACGTCGCGCGCGCGATTGACCTGCGTGAGGTCGACCGCATGATCGACATCCTAGCCGAGGCTCGCAGCAGGGGGCGGCTGTTCATTCTCGGCGTCGGTGGCGGCGCCGGCCATGCCGGCCACGCCGTGAACGATTTCCGCAAGCTCTGCGGCATCGAGGACTATGCCCCGACCGACAACGTCTCGGAACTTACCGCGCGCGTCAACGACGACGGCTGGCCGACCAGTTTTGCCAATTGGCTGAAGGGCAGCCGCATCCGCGCCGATGATGTCGTGCTGGTGTTTTCGGTCGGCGGCGGCAATGCGGAGAAGAACATCTCGGCCAACATCGTCGAAGCCTTGAAACTTGCCAAATCGGCCGGCGCCAAAGTGATCGGCGTGGTCGGCCGCGATGGCGGCTACACCAAACAGGTGGCGGATGCCTGTGTGGTGGTCCCTACCGTCAATCCGGGAAACGTCACGCCGCATACCGAAGCGTTCCAGGCCGTGGTCTGGCACGGCATGGTCACCCATCCCAAGCTGATCGTGAACGAGATGAAGTGGGAATCGACACGTTGAGCAGGCCCGCCATCTTCCTCGATCGCGACGGCGTCCTGGTCGAAGAGATATTTTATCCCCGGACCGGCGAACGCGAGGCGCCGCTGGCGCCGGAAGATGTGCGATTGCTTCCGGGCGTCGCGCCTGCGCTGCGGCATCTGGCGGCGGCCGACTATGCACTGGTGGTGATCTCCAACCAGGCTGGGTACGCCAAAGGCAAGGCATCGTTGCGGGCGCTCTGGCTGGCGCATGAGAGATTCGTGGCGCTGCTGGCCGAGCAAGACGCGAAACTCGACGGCTGCTATTATTCCTACGGACACCCCGATGGCATCGTTCCGCATTTCAGCGGCCCGTCGCTCGATCGCAAGCCGGGGCCCTACAACGTTTTCATCGCGGCGGCCCAGCTCGATCTGGATCGTCAGGGCTCGTGGATGGTCGGCGACCGGCAGACCGATGTCGCTTGCGCGCACGCCGCCGGCCTGCGGCCGATCCTGATCACATCCTGCGGCAAGGCATCGGGCCACGATGGCGATCTCATCCGGGCTCCGGATTTGCCGAGCGCCGCGGAGATCATCCTGAAAGGACGGAGCCGCGCGGCCTAGCCTATTTCCATACAACCCGCCCGGGGCCGATCGCGTCCAGCCGATAGCGGATGATGGTCCCGATCCAGGTCATGCCATCGCGCATGAAGCTCACCTTCTTGCCTTCGGCAAATGAGCGCGACGCGTAATTGACGGGAATTTCGAGCGGAAGATAGCCCTTCCGCACCAGCTTCATCACGAGCTCGATGTCGAGATCGAAACGGTTTGACTTGAGATCGATGCCGAACAGAGCGTCGCGCCGGAAGACCTTGAACATGGTGAAAGGGTCCGTCATCTGCGCCCGAAGCGACACGTTCATCAGTGTGCGGAAGAACTGGTGTCCCATGTTCAGGACCGCCGCCATCAACGGCGCGTCGGTGAATTTGCGCATCTTCCAGCCGGATTGGTGGCGCGAACCGAGGACGAATATCGATTGCCAGGCCATCAGCGGCTGGAGCAATCCCTCGTAGTCGTCGAGATCGTATTCGAGGTCCGCATCCTGGATCAGGATGATGTCGCCGGTTGCGGCAGCCAATCCCTCCCGCACCGCGCATCCCTTTCCTCTGGGGTTGGGCTGAAGGATAATCTTCACGCCATCACGGTGCGCGTAGGAATTTACGATCTGCCGGCTGCCGTCGGTGGAGTTGCTTTCCACGATAATGACTTCCATCCGCGCATTGGCGAGGGGTTTTGTCAGAAGCGAGTCCAGCAACTGGCGAACGGTCGCCTGTTCGTTGAATACCGGAACGATGATCGAGACGACGGATTCCTGCCGCTTCTCGCTGGCAACCGAGCTCGCGATGATGGTTCCGGAGGGCAACGGAAATTTCCAACTTTGCAGCATCTTCGGAAAAAGACGGTGCATCGCGATCAGCCCATGTTGCCATAGGCTCAATTCCTCCCGCCGGGCCAGCCGGGTCGTCAAGGAATCGAGCGAGTAGGTGCGGCGCTCTGGCTCGAACCAGACCTGTCCGAAACCGGCCGACAGCAGCGCCAGATGCAGGGTCTCGCGCGTAAAATACCAGCGATTGGACGGTTGCCACTCGTGCCAGTCACGCCCCATCAGTTTTGCCTGAGGCTCGTCAAGCAAGGGGACGCTGAGGATCAGCGGCGCACCTTGCGAAACCAGCGACCGCACCGTTTTGAGCACGTTACATGGGTCCGCGACGCGCATGATCGCATCGGAGACCACGACCGCATCGAAGCGGGTAGTCGAGCCTATTGTACGAAGATCATTCTCGTCCCCGACGACTTGGACATCGACGTTCAGCTGCCGAAACATCGGGATGAGACTGTCCTCGGTATCGGCAAACAGCAGGACGTGGCCGCGGAGAAGCTCGTCGGTGACCAGGGAGATGAGCGCCTTGTGCTGATCCTCGGTTCGTTGCGGCCGGTTCGTTGGAACCTGCGTGACAATGGGGGCGATCGGTTTTCCGAATGTCAGGTCGCACCCGCCGCATCGATAAACCTTGAAGCTTGGCCCGCTGAAGAAATAGGCCGCATGGACCGTGCCGCACAAAGGGCATGAGAAATCGATCGGCTGCGCCGTCTGGGGGATGAGCCTGATCGGTCGGCTGGTACTGGTCATCTGCAATTACACGCCCCCGCCGGACCCACGAAGCCGAAAGTCCGAGATATCAATTGGATACAGGCTGTCGATCATCCCGGGCTTCTGCGACATCCAGCACGTGGCTGTCAATGCGCCGCCCGATGCGAAAGCGGCCTCTTTCGTTGACGACCCGGCTTCTTCTCACGCAAAAAGGGCTGGAATTCGGTGTTGGGGGTGGTAGCGATGCCTGTTATGCGGCCTTCGCCGAGACCCGCAATTCCAGGGGATGAACATGCTCGACAACATCAGGAGGCGCGAAGCCGGACTAGCGTTCCAGCGGTTCGTTTGGCCGAAGGTCCTGCCGCCGCTCACCCCAGAGCAGCAGAAAATCAGTGACGATTTTTATAGGCACTGGCACGAGGTGCTTCCCAACAAGTACCAGGCGATCGAGGAGTTCAATCATTCCTATCCCCGACGTGTGCTGCCTGACGTCGAAAATCCCCGCACGCTGGAGATCGGCGCCGGCACGGGCGGCCATATCGCCCATGAGAATCTGTCAAATCAGAGCTATTACTGCATCGAGCTTCGGCAGCACCTAGCCGACCAGATCATGCAGCGCTTTCCCGAGGTTCACGCCGTAGTGGGCGATTGCCAGAAGAACATTCCGTTCGAGGACAATTATTTCCATCGCGTCCTCGCCACCCATGTGCTGGAGCATCTGACCGACCTGCCTTCGGCACTCGACCAGATCAGGCGGGTTCTCGCCCCCGGCGGCCTTCTGTCGGTTGTGCTGCCCTGCGATCCCGGCCTCGCTTACGAGTTTGCGCGCAGAATCTCCTCCGAACGCATATTCAAGAAGCGGTATGGCATGCCTTATGACTGGTTCATCTTCCGCGAGCACATCAACTCGCCGGAGGAAATCCTGACCTTGCTTCAGCAGCGCTTCACATTGATCCGCACTGAATATTGGCCGCTGCGGGTTCCGGCCGTGAATATGAATCTCTGCATTGGCGTTACGCTGCGCAAGGAAGATGGAAGCGGCCGCTAGCTTGATCCGGGAGGGCTTTTGCGAATATAGATTTTTGCAGGATGAGGGGTAACCATGCGGTCGCGTGTGGTTATTGCCACCGGCGGGGGCCAGAAGCGGGGAGTGCGTGGATGATCAGATTTGGCCTGCTTGGATGCGGGCGCATCGCCAGGCGTCATTCTGATCTCTTGGGCGGCAATCACATCGAAGGTGCAAAGCTGGTCGCGGTCTGTGATGGCGTCCGCGCGCGCGCTGATGCGGTGGGGACAAAGTTCGGCGTGCCGGTGCACTACGACATGGACGACTTTCTCGCGCGCAAGGATATCGATGCGGTCTCGGTCTTGACGCCGAGCGGGCTGCACCCGCGGCATGCCATCGCCTGTGCCCGCGCCGGCAAGCATGTCGTTGTCGAAAAACCGATGGCGCTGCGGCTGCAGGACGCGGATGACATGATCCGCGCCTGCGACGAGGCCGGGGTGAAGCTCTTTGTCGTGAAGCAGAACCGCTTCAACGTTCCCGTGGTGAAGGCACGCGCGGCGCTGGATGCCGGCCGTTTCGGCAAGCTGATCCTCGGCACGGTGCGCGTACGCTGGTGCCGCGACCAGGCCTATTACGATCAGGATGAGTGGCGCGGGACCTGGGCCTATGATGGTGGCGTGCTGTCCAATCAGGCCAGCCACCACGTCGATATGCTGGAATGGTTTTTCGGCGACGTCGTCAGTGTGCACGCACGCGCGGTGACGGCGCTGGCGAAGATCGAGACCGAGGACACCGCGGTCGCCACGCTGAAATTCAGGAATGGCGCGCTCGGCATCATCGAGGCGACCACGGCGGCGCGTCCAACCGATCTCGAGGGCTCGCTCTCGATCCTCGGCGAGAACGGCATGATCGAGATCGCCGGCTTTGCCGTGAACCAGATCCGGCACTGGCGCTTTGTCGACGAAACCCCGGCCGACCGGGAGGTGATCGAAAAATTCTCGGTCAACCCGCCCAATGTCTACGGCTTCGGCCATCAAGCCTATTACCAGCATGTGGTGGATTGCCTGCTGCATCAGCGCGCCGGGCTGGTTGACGGCTTGGAGGGGCGCAAGAGCCTGGAACTGATCACCGCGCTGTATGAATCGATCGAGACCGGACATGAGGTGTCGCTGCATTTCGCTCCCAAGCTGAGCCGGTTGGGTATGGTGTCGTGAGCGCGCCGGAGCTGCACAAGGCCGGCATCCGCGACGTCACCTTCGGCGCGCGCGTCAAGGTGGTCGAGCCCTGCAATCTCTATGGCTGCACCATCGGCGATGATTGCTTCATCGGTCCGTTCACCGAAATCCAGAAGGGCGCGGTGATCGGGATGCGCACGCGCGTGCAGTCGCACGCTTTCGTCTGCGAGCTCGTCACCGTCGGCGAGGATTGCTTCATCGGCCACGGCGTGATGTTCATCAACGACACGTTTTCCGTCGGAGGACCGGCGCGGGGCAACAAGGAATTGTGGCGCGAGACCGTGATCGGCAATCGTGTCTCGATCGGCTCCAATGCCACCATCATGCCGGTCCGCATCGCCGACGAGGTGGTCATCGGCGCGGGTTCGGTGGTAACCAAGGACATCATGGTGGCCGGGACCTATGCCGGAAATCCCGCGCGCCTGCTCAAATTCGCCAAATAGAAAGACGATCGATGGCGGTGCCGTTCGCAGACCTTCAGCTTCAGTACCAGAACATCAAGGGCGAGATCGACGGCGCAATCGCGAACGTCATCCGCGACAATGCGTTCATTCGCGGCCCCTATGTCGATGCATTCGAGCGCGAGTTCGCGGCTTTGGCCGAGGTGAAGCACTGCGTCTCCTGCGCCAACGGCACCGACGCGCTGTATCTGGCGATGGCTGCCCTCAAGGTTAAGCCCGGCGACGAGGTCATCACCACGGCGCATTCGTGGATCTCAACCGCGGCGATGATCAGCCACGCCGGAGCCACGCCGGTGTTCTGTGACACGGACGGCACGACCTTTACCATCGATCCCGAGGCGATCGAGGCGGCCATCACCCCCCGCACCGTCGGCATCATCCCGGTTCATCTCTACGGCCAGCCGGCCGACATGGACGCGATCATGGCCATCGCTGAAAGGCACAAGCTCTGGGTCATCGAGGATTGCGCGCAGGCGCATCTCGCCCGCTACAAGGGCCAGCCCATCGGCACCTTCGGTGTGGCCGCGACCTATTCCTTCTATCCGGGCAAGAATCTCGGCGCGATGGGCGATGCCGGCGCTGTCGTCACCAACGATGCCGCGCTTGCCGAGCAGATGACCATGCTGGCGCGCCATGGCGGCTTGGTGAAGCACCAGCACCAGATCGAAGGCGTCAACAGCCGGCTCGACGGCCTGCAGGCTGCGATCCTGTCGGCGAAGCTGCCGCATCTCGCCGCCTGGACCGAGGCGCGCCAGCAGGCCGCCAAAGTCTACGACGCCGGTCTCAACCAAGTCGAGGACATCGTGGTGCCCGAGGCCGCCCCCGATCGCACCCATGTCTACCATCTCTACACCGTCCGCCATCCGCGGCGCGACGAATTGGTGAGGCACCTCCATGCGAACGGCGTGCAGACCGCGGTGAATTATCCGACCGCGCTGCCATTCCTTGCCGCTTACGGTCGTTTCAACCATCGTCCGGAGCAGTTTCCGAATGCATTCGCCGACCAGGGCCGGATCGTCTCGCTGCCGATGTTTGCGGAAATTACGCCCGAGCAGCAGGACGAGGTGATCCGGCTGGTCCGGGAATTCTAGACGGCGGGCAGCCAGATTCCATTCACAGGCCACGGCGAGACGGCCTGCCTTGTCGGCAGGTGCTCGCTCCGTCTGCAAAATTTGATGGCGGATTGCACTTGCAGCTTGCGCCCGGCATCTTTCGCGTCAAACATCGGAATGTTCGCCAGGATTGGCGGCTACGATGTTTTCGATAGTGAAATCGATCACCTTCGGGTTTCATAAGCCGTTGCTATAAGCGACATTTTTGTCAGGAGGTCACGTCGATGAATATCGCCTGGGGCTCTCTCGGATTATTCCTGTGCGTTATCTGCAGCAGTCTCTGTACCGTCGCCATCTACGCTCAAACCGCAGCGCCGGCCCAGGCCCCGCCCAGCGCCACCGCGCCGCCGCCTCCGCCAACGCCGATCCCGTTTGATGCCGCGCTTCTGAAGGCGGCCAACGATCTCTTCTCCAAGGCCAATCTCAACGGTGCGCCGGACAAGGTGACGCTGGTCATCGATCCCCTGATCGACGGCGTCACCGGCGCCCAGTCCAATGCGACACATCTCGAGGAGAAGCGCATTACGGAACTGGTGAAGAGCAACTATCCGCGCTTCCAGGTCGCGCGTTTCTCTTCCGAGAGCGTCGCCAAGGCGCCGGTCGTGCTGATCGGAACCTTTACTGCGGTGAACAATGCCGGTGTCGCGAACGGCGCAAAGGATGCCTATCGCATCTGCCTTGCGCTCGCCGACATGCGGACCAAGACGATCATCTCCAAGGGCGTGTCGCGCGCGCTGCCGGAGGGCATCGACCCGACGCCGGCGGCGTTCTTCAACGACAGCCCGGTCTTCACCAAGGATGCCTCGACCGACAGCTACATCAAGACCTGCCAGGGCACCAAGGTCGGCGACAATGTCGACCAGGCCTATGCCGATCGGATCGTGGTAGCCTCGCTCGTCAATGACGGCATCGAAGCCTACGACCAAGGCCGCTATCGTGATGCGCTCGATGTCTATCAGAGCGCGTTGAAGACGCCGGGTGGCGAGCAGTTGCGCGTGCTCAACGGCATCTATCTCGCCAACTACAAGCTGCACCGCACCAAGGCCGCGATGGACGCATTCGGCAAGGTCGTTGACTACGGCCTGAACCGCGACAAGCTTGCGGTCAAGTTCCTGTTCAAGCCGGGCTCGACCCAGTTCATCAACGATCGCGTGATCCGCGCGCCCTATGATGCCTGGCTGAAGAAAATCGCGGAACGCACCGCCGCCAAGCAGGGCTGCCTCGAAGTGGTCGGCCATACCAGCGCTACCGGCTTGCCGGCGATCAATGATCGCTTGTCGGGCCTGCGCGCTGATTACATCAAGGAGCGGCTCGAGGACGAGCAGCGCTCCCTCCACGGCCGTCTGATCGCGACCGGCAGGGGTTCGCGGGAGATGATTGTCGGCACCGGCAAGGACGATGCCAGCGATGCGCTCGACCGCAGGGTCGAGTTCAAGACCGCGCCATGTGGCGGCAAATCGACCTGATCAGGGGTTATGCCGGCAAATCGTCTTTGCAAAAATGGCTGACTGCTTCGCTTGGCTTTGCTCGCAATGACAGGCGAAAATCCTCGGGTCCCGGACGTGTTGGCTCAATGCGCCAGAATGCGCACCACCCGGAAACCGATATCGTCATTATGCGCGTCCGGACTGGCCTTGGCGCGCACCGCTGGCCTCAAGGCGGAGGCGGTCGAGAACCAGTCACCGCCGCGCACGGTTCGCGCCGCGCAGCCGGACTCATCGCGCGGAGCGCTGTCGGGGCCGGCAAAACTGTAATCCTCGGCGTAGCAATCGGCGGTCCATTCCCAGACATTGCCGATCAGGTCGTGGAGGCCGAAGGCGTTGGCGGCGAACGAGCCGGCCGGGGCCGTGAACGGAAAACCGTCGCTGCAGGCCATGTAGGGCGCGTTGGGCGGCAGCCCCGCCGTCCGCGCCGACTGGTCGGCACCATTGGCAAAGCGGCAGAGATCATTTGGGTCGTCGGTGAAGCCATAGCGCGCGGTGCCGCCGGCGCGGGCAACATATTCATGTTCGGCTTCGGAGGGCAGGCGGTAGGTCCGGCCCGTCGTCTTCGACAGCCACTCGACATAGGCCTGCGCATCCGTCCAGCTCACGCAGACCGCCGGATGGTCGCCGGCCTGGGCATAGCCGGGCGCCAGGAACGAGCGGTTCTCGCGCTCCCTCGGGACGTTCTCTTCGAAAGTGACGCAACGGCCGCTGCCCCTGTAGCCGGAGCTGTTGACGAAGGCGGCATATTGATCGCGGGTGATCTCGAAGCGGCCGACCGCGATCGTCTGTTTCACCATCACCTTGTGCTGGGGGGCTTCATTGACCGCCGCAAGGTCGTTGTCGATGTCATCCCGGCTCGAGCCCATCAGGAACGCGCCGGCGGGGACCACCACCATCTCGGGACAGTTCTGGCATTCCCTGAACCTTTCTTTCGGCTTCAGCGCGCATTCTTCCGGCAGCGACAGCGCCCGCGCAGCATCGGGCAAAATCGAGACAGGCTGCGGCGGCCCTCCGCTGCAGCTTGAAGCGGGGCGTTGCTGCAGCCCGGTTGCCTGCTGGCCAAGGCTGCCGTCGCCGGCGAGCGCGGCGGCCAATTTCGCCCCCGTGTCGGCCTTGGTGGTTTCGGTCCTGGGTTGCACCGCCTTGGCGCGAGCGGCCTCGGCTGCCTTCTTTTCGGCGGCAAGCCGGGCCTCCTCGGCCGCCTTCTTTTCGGCCGCCAGGCGGGCTTCGTCGGCGGCTTGCGCCTTCTGCCCTTCGGCCGCCAGCCGCGCCTGCTCCGCCGCGGCTTCTCGGGCGGCGATCAGCTTGTCACGCTGTGCTCGGGCGAGGTCGCTGTAGAAACCACTCGGGTATTTCTTGAGGAAGGAATCCCAGGCCGGGATCACGTTGATCTGCGAGGTGAGCTCGTAATCGTCGCGGGCGGCGGTGGTGGGGTCGACGATCGGTACTGCCGGTGCAACAACCTTGGGCGCCGGCACCAGCGGAACGTCGTCGCCGCCGAGCGAGCCGTAGATGAAGGGCTCCTGCCGGTAGCGCGTCACCTTCAACACATCGTCGCGGACGTAGCCGAAGGCCCGGCGCAGGTCGAGGCCCGGTTGCGGCAGGTATTTGACCAACGCAGAGGTGAACGGGCTGTGCTTCGCATCGCCATC
>JAFAUV010000091.1 GCA_019243075.1 Bradyrhizobium sp. | reverse complement strand
AGGTCGCGATCAGCCAGGCGATCACGATGGAGCCGAGCGCCGCACCGAGCGGCGCGCCGCCGTCGAGCAAGGTCGCGCCGCGGCCGCGTTCGGTCTGCGTCATCCAGATCGCGTTGAGCTTGCCGCCGGCGGGATAGATCGGCGCCTCGGAGGCGCCAAGCCCAAGTCGCGTCAGCAGCAACAGCGGCCAGCTCGTGGCGAGCGCGGCGAGCGCCTGGAACGCGCCCCAGAAAACCGTCGCCAGCGCGATCACGATTCTCGGCTTGAAGCGGTCGGCGAGCATGCCGCCCGGCACCTGCATGAAGGCATAGGTCCAGAAGAAGGAGGAGAGGATCAATCCCTGCATCGCGGGATCGACGTTGAACTCCTTCGAGATCAGCGGCATCGCAACAGAGAGCGAGGCGCGGTCGATGTAATTGATCGAGATCAGGAACAGCATCAGGAAGAAGATGTTCCAGCGGACGCCGCTCGGCCGGACCGTGGCGGTTGCCGCAATGGCAGAAACCTGATCGCTCATGAACTCGCTCCCGTTTCGACCCGGCTCACTCTGTTGCGACGTCTTTCGGATCGTGGATCGACGATCTTTCGCGGACCAGGACGGAGCGAACTCTGGCGCAGTCGAAATCCGGCCGCAACGCCAATTTGTATGCTGCATGCAATTTCGTTTAACGCCTTGTTTTTCCATATTTAAACTTCCAGCTAATCCGGCCGAGCTGAAGATTTTGCCACACGCTTGCTGATGAATTGGGCGGCGTCGACTGGACCAAGCCCGCTGTGCAATGGGTTTTCGGCGCGCGGAGCGACAACGGATGGAGCTGCGTTCCCGCGGCTTTTCTGATTTTGCCTCAGCTGTGGCCGACGCGTAACAGTTGAGAATCCGCGCTGTGGTACCCTTTGGCAGCTCTGACCGGACGGATCGCCTGATCTGGCAGTTCGTGCCGCTCCGCTCTTGAGGGGAATCACGGAATGAGCCACATGCGCGGACCGGTGTGCGGACCATGGCCCTGGCTGCTCGTGCTGGCGGCCCTCGCCGGCACTTCGGGCACTTCGCTCGCGGCATCTGCCAAGCAGGTTGCGCCGGGAAAGAAGACGGAGACCGCAAGTGCCGCGCGGCCAGAGCGCAGGACCGCAGTGCGGGCCGAGGCAAAGAAAGTCCGGCGCGCGGAGCGGGTCGCGGAGAAGCGCCACACGAAGGCGCCCGCGGAAGACAAGCCCGCCGAGAAGGCGGCGCCTCAACTCACCGGCGACCTGGCGATCCTGAGAGATGCGATCGATCTGCAGCGCCATGGCAAGACCGGCGATGCCACCGATGCCCGCAAGAAGCTCTCCGATCCGGCCGCCCAGAAGCTCGCGGAGTGGTTCATTCTTCGCCATCCGGATTCGGCGGCCGGCTTTTCGCGCTACGCCGCATTCCTATCGGATCATGCCGATTGGCCCGGCGTGACGCTGCTGCGCCGGCGCGCCGAAGCGCGCTTGTGGGACGACAAGGTCGAGGCCGCGACCGTGCACGGCTTCACCGCGGATCATCCGACGACCGCCAAAGGCCGCCTGGCGCTCGCGCGCGTCCTGCTCGGCGAGGGCGAGCGCGACGGCGCGAGGGCCCTGGTGCAGGCGGTATATCGGTCCGAAGATCTGTCGGAACGGACGGAATCCGAAGTGATCGAGATGTTTCGCGATCTGCTCGGCCGCGACGACGATCAGGCCCGCATGGACCGGCGCATCGGCGCCAAGGACTTCGCGGCGGCGATGCGCGCCGCACACCGCCTCGGTGACGATGCGGTGTCGATCGTCAAGGCCTGCAGTGCGGTCAAGGGCAATGACGACAAGGCCGCCGATCGACTTGATTCGGTTGCGGTCGATGCCCGGCAGGACCTCGGCTATGTGCTGTGCCGGGCGCAATGGCTGAAGAGCAAGGACAGCATCGCCGAGGCCGCCCGCCTGGTCCTGGAGGCGCCGAAACCGGCCATGGCGCTGCAGGACACCGACGAGTGGTGGCGGCTGCGCCGCAGTCTCGCGCGAAAGCTGCTCGATCAGGGCGATGCCCAGAGCGCCTATGAGGTCGTCCGCGATGCCGCCTCGCCGGCAAGCGAGAACTACCGTTCCGACTCCCGGTTCATGCCGGGCTGGATCGCATTGCGCTATCTCGGCGATGCGAAGACGGCGCTCGCCTATTTCGCTCGCGTCGACCAGGGCTGCGTCGACCCGACGACGCTGGCACGCGCCGCCTATTGGCGCGGCCGCGCCCTGGAAGTGCTCGGCGACAAGGAGGCCATGCGCGCCAATTATGCAGAGGCCGCCCGTCACACCACCGCCTATTACGGGCAGTTGGCACGCGCCAAGCTGGGGCTGGACACTATGGAGCTGCGCATGCCACCGCAAGGCGAACCGGCGGGCGCGTCCACGAACGAGATCGTGCGCGCGATAGAAATGCTCTATGCGCTCGGCGAACGCGACACGGCCGTCTCTTTTGTAGTCGACCTGGCCGCGGACTCGGCCGACGTTCAGACGCTTTCCGCGGTCGCCGAAGTGACCGGCCAGAACAACGACGCCCGAGCCATGCTGGAACTCGGCAAGACGGCGCTGGCTCGGGGGCTTCCGGTCGATGCCTACGCGTTTCCGACCATCGGCATACCGGAACACAGCCCGATCGGCCCGGCCGTCGATCGCAGCATCATCTACTCGGTGGCCCGCACCGAAAGCGCATTCAACCAGCGCGATCGATCGAGCGCCGACGCGGTCGGCCTGATGCAGGTCACGCCGGAGGCGGGTCGCGACACTGCAAAGCGGTTCAAGGTCGAGTATGACTGGGACAAAATCGTATCCGATCCCGTCTACAACACGCAGATGGGCGCAGCCGAGATCAGCGCGCTGCTGGCCGAATACAAGGGCTCGTACCTGATGACGTTCGCCGGCTACAATGCCGGCCGTGGGCGCGTGCGCGACTGGGTCAAGGCGCATGGCGATCCGCGCGATCTCGATGTCGATGCGGTGGATTGGGTGGAGCGCATCCCCTTTGCCGAGACGCGCAACTACGTCCAGCGCGTGATGGAGAATTTGCTGGTCTATCAGCATCGCTTCGGAAGCAGCGCGCCTGCGGTTGCAACGGTCGACCAGCACCGCCCTGTCACACAGGAGATCACGAACGCTGCGCCGTGAACGCAGGCCGAGCTGCCCGGCTCCGCTCCGTCACCGGGCCTTCGCGATCGCGCGAAAGCCGTGGGCAAAGCATCGCTGCCCTTCGCTCGCGACCCATTGTGACGAACCCCTTCGCCGGGCTAATCTAAAGCATGATCCGGAAAAGCGTGCAGCGGTTTTCCGAAAAGATCATGCTCAAACAAAAAGATAGAGGGGGACGACGATTCGAAGAAACGTCATCCCGCTCTAGACTCGGCGACAACGAGAACGTTGGGGAGAAACCATGGGTCACAGGATCGTCATCGTGGGCGCGGGCGCGGTCGGTGGCTATGCCGGCGCGCACATGGTGCAGGCGGGCGAGGACGTCACCTTCGTCGATCCATGGCCCGAGCATGTCGAGCACATGCGAAAGCACGGCCTGCGCGTCACCCATGCGCGCGACGTGCCGGAATTCACGGTCGCCGTGCGCGCGCTGCATGTGACCGACGCGCAGCGCTTGTCCAAAGAGAAGCCCGTCGACATCGCCTTTGTCTGCATGAAGTCCTACGATACGGCGTGGGCGACCATGATGATCAAGCAATATCTCGCGCCCGACGGCTTTGTCGTGTCGCTGCAAAACTGCATGAATGAGGAGACCATCGCCGGCGTGGTCGGCTGGGGCAAGACGCTCGGCTGCATCGCGAGCAGCATCAGCGTCAATCTTCCCGAGCCCGGCCACATCCATCGTGGCGCCGGCAAGGGTGGCGCGGCGCACACGGTGTTTCGCGCGGGCGAGGTGCACGGTCGCATCACCGAGCGCGCCAGGGAAATCGGCCGCCTGGTCGGCTTTGCCGACAGCGCGCTCGTTACTCCCAATCTCTGGGGCGAGCGCTGGTCGAAGCTGGTCGCCAACGCCATGCAGAACGGGCTCTCGGCCTGCACCGGCCTTTCCGGCGGCGAGATGCTGCACAACGAGCCGATCCGCCGCTTCGCGGCACGGATCGGCAGCGAGGCCATCCGGGTCGGGCAGGCACATGGCTACGCGCTCGAAGACATACTGCATCTGGCGCCGGAGACGATCGCGCGCGCCGGCGAGGGGGACGCGGCGGCGATCCGGGCCTATGACGAGCAGCGCTTTGCCGACGGCAGGAAGACGGCTTCCGAGCAACGACCCTCGATGGGGCAGGACATGGCGAAGGGCCGGCGCACCGAGATCGAGTTCATCAACGGCCACGTCGTGCGCGAAGGCGAGAAGCTCGGCATGACCTGCCGCGCCAATGCGATCCTGACCGACCTCGTCAAGCGCGTGGAGCGCGGCGAGCTGAAGCAGGATCCGCGGCACATCACCGAGCTGCGGTTGAACTGATCGGGGCATCAATCCATCAATTCGGCGTGACGGCGGATGTTCGCTTCGGTCTTCCATCCGAACTCCGCGCGGACGAAGCGCGGAGTCCGAAAAGGGATCATCGGCGCTCGGCTGTCACCGCCAATTCGGTACTGACAACCGAGATTTTGCCGACCGACTCCTTTTGAGCGAAGTGCTCTTCCGGCCTTCAGTGCCAAAAGTGCTCAAAGTGTTGATGGTGACCGAAGCCGTAGCCTTCGGTGCCAGCGGCAGCGCCGTCGTGATTGCTGCCGCCTCCCGTGCTCCCCCCGGGATTGCCGCAAGAGCCGCCGCTGCCTGGACTATTGCCGCTGCCTGGACTATTGCCGTTGCCGGCACTGCCACCGCCGGCGCCGCCGTTGATGTCTGATACCAGCGAGCTAACCGCGGCATTGATCGCGCTCGTGCTGCCGCTTTCAATCGCCTGGATGAGGCTGACGACGTCGCTTGCGAGGTTGCCGGACGAACCGGAGCCAGCCGATCCGCCGGAATTACCGGACGTTCCGCCGCCTTGCCCGCTGTTGGCGCCCGTCTCGTTATTCGGATCCGGGTTCGATACGCCGAACCCGTTGTTGGCGTTTCCGTCGACCGGGCTCGTGGTTGGATTGTCGTTGCCGTCGACGGCTGCGGCGGGCACCGTCGTGCCCACCGTCGCAGCAGCCGTCGTGGTCGCGCCGGCAACCGTCGTCGCCGTGCCGACATACGACCCGCCGCCGGTCGGCAGGTTGTTTCCGGAAACGTCGTTGGCGTCCGCCACGAAACCCACGCCCGCCGCGACGATCTGTGCGGCGTTGGTTGCATTGAGGCCGTTGGCCTCGATGCTTTGCAGCCCGGCAACCGCATTGGCGGTGTCGGCCTTCAGCGTGCCCGAAAGCAACTCGTTGTCGAAGCGGTCACCGAAGACGCCGGCTTGCGCGCCGTCGAAGCTCGCGCCGAATGCATTGTAGCTGTTGACCTGTGTGATCAGCGACTGGATTTCGGAGCTGGTCGGCTGAACGCTGCCGTTGGCGATGCCGTCAAGCGTGTTGTTGAGCTGGTTTGCTTCGGCGACGAATTGCGACCAGAAGTTGGTTTGCGGCTGGTTGTCCTGGTACTGCAGGATAGTGCCGCCATGGTCGTTGACGCCCCCGACACCGTTGAGATAACCGGCGAATTCGCC
>JAFAUV010000244.1 GCA_019243075.1 Bradyrhizobium sp. | reverse complement strand
GAGCGGCTGCGATCTCGCGTCCGATCTCGCGGCCGCGGCCGCGGATCAGCCGCTCATAGGCCGTCACCAGGGTGACATAGGGGTTGACCCAGATCCAGCCATCGCGGGTGAACACCTGCACGTCGAAATGCAGATGCCGCGTGGTGCCGTTGGGATGGTCAAGATAGTTCGAGACCACGCCGATCTTGTCGCCCTCGGCGACTTCGCGGCCGTTCAGGAGGCCGTCGGCATCCATGGCCGACGGGTTCATGTGCATGTAGCGGAAGCGGATGTGCTCGTTGCGGGTATTGATCTGCAGGGTCGCCGCCTGCTGGTTCGGCGAACGGATCACGACGCCGTCGCGCACGGCAAGGATCGGCTGCTGCCTGGAATTGCAGCCTCCTTCCACGTGGGTGCGGCAGGCGCCGGGGCGGATGTCCTCGCCCTGATGGCCAACGCCGGTGGCGCATTGGCCGACGCTGAAACTGCGCGCCTCGCAGAAATTGTCGCGCCAGGGATAGGCGGCATCGGGCGCGTCGACCCTGTCGTTCGAACGGCGCTTTTGCGAATGGATGAAGGCCGGCGCCTCCAGCGGAAAGCGGATTTGCGAATAGGCGTTGAAATCGGCGCGACCGCTCTGGCGGTGATAGCCGGTGCCGACGAGGATGTCGCCGGGGGGGCGGTAGGTGAAATCGGCCGAGCGTTCGGCCGGACGATTAGCCGCCTCGGGGGCGATGTCGAGCCGCGGCCGCGCCGGCAGGCCGCCGGTGATCCGCAGCGCCTTCAGGAAGCGCTCGGCAACCGGATAGGCCTCGCGGCAGGCGAGGCGCTTGGCCTTGGGCGCGGAGTCCAGGCACTGGATCGACACGACATAGGGCACGCCGAAACGGGTGAAGGCATAGCGCACATAACCTTCTCGTATGAACCGGCGCAAATCCGGATATTGCGGCGCCAGCGACTTGACCGGCTCGCCCTTGCCGCCTTGCGGATCGGCAATGTCGTAGGTCAGAAGCGAGCCGGTGATCTGGACCTCGACCGGCTTGGCAAACGTCCGCTGCGGCATGCCGCTGCCGGCGCCGGGCTCGAGCGAGAACACCGCGTCATAGCCGGCCGGGCCGGCGTCGAAGAGGTCGACGGCACGGAAATCCGCCTGGAAGCGTGACAGCGAACGTTCGGGCGCCGCGCCGTTCAGCCGCGCGTCGAAGAAGGATGCGGTATCGAAGGGCAGCAGCACAGGCACCGGACTGCGTGCGATGCCGGTGAAGATCTGCGATGTCACGGCGTTGAGCTGCACCAGCGCCGGCATTGCGCGGGAATCGGAAGCGCTGACCCGGCGCTGGCCGGCAAAGGCGAAATTCGAGGCGGCGGCGGGTGCGGAATCGAGTTCGGCGCGGAACTGGTCGAGCACCGTGCGCCACTCGACGCGCACCGCCGTTACCGAAGCGGTCTGAAACTCCTCGGCGCACAGCGATGCCGCGCCGGGAAAGGCCAGCAAAACCGCGGCCAGCAAATGCAAGCTCAGTCCGCAAACTCTCCCCGTCACCAGCGTCCGCCCCTCCGGCGCAATCAATCCCCAGGGGATAGTTTAATCTTTTGCGCGCTCGACGTAAGAGCCATCTTCGGTCATCACCACAATCCGTGTTCCTACGGTGATGTGCGGCGGAACGGCGGTGCGCACCCCGTTGGAGAGCACGGCGGGCTTGTAGGAGGAGGAGGCGGTCTGGCCCTTGGTGACCGGCTCGGTGTCCACCACTTCCAGGGTGGCACGCTGGGGCAGCGCGATCGAGATCGGATTCATCTCGTGCAGCGAGAGCTTCACGGTCATGTTTTCCTGCAGATAGGCCGAGGCATCGCCGACAATGTCCCTGGAAACCTGGACCTGGTCATAGGTGTCGGGGTTCATAAAGTGAAAGCCGTCGCCATCTTCATACAGATAGGTGAAATTGCGTTCTTCCACCGTGGCCTTTTCGACCTGATCGGTGGTCTTGTAGCGCTCGGAGATCTTCACCCCGTCGCTGATTCGACGCATTTCGATCTGACTGACGGGCGTGCCCTTGCCGGGATGGATGTTCTCGGCGCTGACAACGACGTAAAGCTTGCCGTCTTGCTCGATAATGTTGCCCTTGCGAATAGAACTGGCGATGACTCTCAAAGCTTTTTTTCCTGATGGTATGGCCCTGCAGCCGGCAGGACGGGGCGCCCCACGGCAGGGCCGAAGGGCGGTCGAAGCGGTTTCGGCGCGCAACATACTGATTTTGGCTCGCTGCGCCAGCCTTTTGCCGCCGGTCGGGGCGGCCAGTTAATGGCCGATCGGGACCGGATTTCGCCCTGGTGGTCGGCCGCGCGGCACGCCGATATAAGGCCGTTTCTCGACGCCAGGAGCGCGATCACCCGCACCGTGAGGGCCTGGTTCACCGAGCAGGGCTTTGTCGAGGTCGAGACCGGGATTCTGCAGGTCTCGCCCGGCAATGAGACGCATCTGCATGCGCCGCGGACCGAGCTGTTCGGCTCCAACGGCAGCCGCGTGACGCGGTATTTGCGGACCTCGCCCGAATTCGCCTGCAAGAAGCTGCTTGCCGCGGGCGAAGCCAAAATCTTCGAATTCGCGAAAGTGTTCCGTGATCGCGAGCGCGGTGACCTGCATTTGCCCGAGTTCACGATGCTGGAATGGTACCGCGCCGGTAGCGCCTATGATGCCATCATGGCCGATACCATCGTGGTGATCGCCCATGCCGCCCAGGCAACCGGCGTCGGCCCGTTTTGCTTTCGCGGCAGGAGCTGCGACCCGTTTGCCGAGCCCGAACTGCTCACGGTGGCGGCCGCCTTCGAGCGTTTTGCCGGCGTCGACCTGCTCGCCACGGTCGAGAGCGGCGAGGGTGATCGCGCCGCGCTGGCGTCGGCGGCCGCAGGCAGGGTGCGACTGTCGGAGGACGACACTTGGTCCGACATCTTCAGCAAGCTATTGGTCGAGCATATCGAACCCAATCTGGGCCAGGGCCGTTTGACCGTGTTGTTCGAATATCCCGCGCCGGAGGCGGCGCTGGCGCGGACCATGCCGTCCGATCCGCGGGTCGCCGAGCGGTTCGAGGTCTACGCCTGCGGCGTCGAGCTGGCGAACGGCTTTGGCGAGTTGACGGACGCTGCCGAACAGCGCCGCCGGTTCGCCCTTGCGATGGACGAGAAGGCGCGGCGCTATGGCGAGCGCTATCCGCTCGACGAGGAGTTTTTGGCGGCGGTCGGGGCCATGCCGGAGGCGAGCGGCGTCGCGCTCGGTTTCGACCGGCTGGTGATGCTGGCCAGCGGGGCGCTGCGGGTCGATCAGGTCATATGGACGCCGCCGGCAGGTGAAAGATGAGCAGGAATAATCCGGCGCGAACGCTGCGCCAGCCCGAAGAGCTGATCGTCCATGGCTTGGCGCGACACCGCGATCTCGCGGACCTGAAAAAAGTGGCCGCGCGCTACGCGATCGCGATCACACCAGACCTCGCCGGGCTGATCGATGCCGACGATCCCGCCGATCCCATAGCCCGCCAGTTCATCCCGAGCGCCGAGGAGCTGGTGGCGCAACGGAGCGAGCGCGCCGACCCGATCGGCGACGAGGCGCATTCGCCGGTGCCGGGCATCGTGCACCGCTATCCCGATCGCGTGCTGTTCAAGCTGGTCCACGTCTGCGCGGTCTATTGCCGCTTCTGCTTCCGCCGCGAAACCGTCGGCCCCGGCAAGGTCAGCGCGCTGTCGGACAAGGCCTATGCGGCGGCACTCGACTACATCCGCGCGCATGATGAAATCTGGGAAGTGGTCCTGACCGGCGGCGATCCCCTGATGCTGTCGCCGCGGCGGCTCGCCGAGATCATGGCCGACCTTGCCGCGATCGATCACGTCAGGATCATCCGCCTTCACACGCGGCTGCCGGTCGCCGATCCCGCCCGCATCACCACCGAGATGGTCGGCGCCCTCAGGGTCGCCGGGGCGACCACCTGGGTGGCGCTGCACGCCAATCACGCGCGCGAGTTGACGGAAAAGGCCCGCGCCGCGGTGGCGCGGCTGGTCGACGCGGGCATCCCTATGGTCAGCCAATCGGTGCTGCTCAAGGGCGTCAATGATAATCCGGCCGCGCTCGAGGCCTTGATGCG
>JAFAUV010000168.1 GCA_019243075.1 Bradyrhizobium sp. | reverse complement strand
TGTATCCGAAACGGCGGCGATACCGTCCACTTGCAGCCGCGTCATGATGTCAACGTTAACACGCTTCAGGGCAGCTTCGTCGAGGCTTGGCGGACGATAGCGAAAGCAAACAATGTTGATGGTAGTCCGCGCCACACGTTCGAGGAGCGGCTCAGAGGCGATCAAATCGTCGAGGTAGTGAGCCTGGGCAATATTCTGATCGATGAGCCGACCGAATTTCTCGACGCCGTGCTCCTTGAGTGCCATCCAAACTTTGAGCGCCCGAAACCCCCTGCTTGTCTGCAAACCGTAATCATAAAGCCACTGTGCAGATGCAATTCCGCGCGCAGTGTTGTCTAGATATTCCTGCGCCATTGCGAAGCTTGCCAGATGGGCGGCGGCGTTGCGAACCAAGACGCATCCAACTTCGAAAGGGGCATGCAGCCACTTGTGGGGGTCAAGCGCGACGGAATCAGCCTTCGCCAACCCACTGACGCGGTAGGCGTTGTTCGGCGCAATGGCGATCAACGCGCCGATGCAGCCGTCGATATGAAACCAGAGGTTCTCCCGCGCCGCGAGGTCGGCAAGCGCGTCGAGATCATCGATCGCTCCGGTGTTGACCGTTCCGGCGGTCCCGATCACGCAGGCCGGCTGTAAGCCGGCGGTGCGGTCCCGCTCAATCGCGCTACTAAGGGCGTCGACATCGATGCGCTGATCGTCCCCGGTTGGGATGCGTTCAAGCGCGCAGTTTCCGAGCCCTATTGCTTCGATCGCCTTGCGATGGCAGCTGTGGATCTGGTCGGAGGCATAAAATCGGAGCGGCCGCTCGATTGCCGCGACGCCGCGCTCGCGCACGTCGATGCCCGCCTTGACATTGCGCGCAACGATCAACGCAATCGTATTGGCCATTGATCCGCCGCTGACCAACGTACCGCTGGCCGAAGCTGGAAAGCCGATCATCTCCTTGCACCAGTCAATGACCTGGCCGTCCATACTTGCGGCGGCGTGATTGCCACCCCCAAGATTGGACCCCTGAACCGCAGCCAGAAAGTCGGCCAACGCTCCCGTGAAGTTGCTCGACCCCATGTACCAAGCCCAGAAGCGCGGATGGATGTTGCCCATCGGATAGGGCATCAGCGTTTCCGCAACTTGGCGGTACACTTCCGACAGCGGCGTTGGCGAATCCGGCAGAGGCGATTTGAAAGTCTTTCTGACCTCGATTGGCATCTCCTGCCAGACTGGACGATCGCGAATGTCGCGCAGGTAAGCGATCGCGTCGTTGACCGCGCGGTGCGCCACGGCTTGCGCATCGCTCCAGTCCTGGGGATCGAGCGTTTCCTCGCTGCCCTGGCCCGCTCGCTGAAGATCGCGCCGCATCGCCGAAGCCTCAGGCGGCTGCGGCCGCGAACTGGCAACTCGGAGTCGAATGGGATAGAGCCAGTTCCTCCTCGTTCATGTCAGCCTCGATGGAGTCGAACAGCGGCGTGCTGAGGTAACGCTCGCCCGTATCCGGCAACATGCAGAGGATCACCGAGCCAACTGGCGCTCGTTCGGCTATCCGGCGCGCGACCGAGAAAGTTGATCCGCCGGAGATACCAGTGAAGATGCCTTCTCTTTGAGCGAGTTGTCTTGCCCAAGCCATGCCTTCGGCGCCGGCCACTGGGACGACTTCGTCACAGAAGCGCGAATCGATCGCCTCTTGCAGTACGGCAGGGATGAAATCCGGCGTCCAGCCCTGTATTGGATGCGACTCCCAGGCTGGATGGCTGGCGGCCGGAGCCCCACCGGCGGCACGTTCCTGAACGGTGCCGCTGCCGACCAGTTGGGCATTGGCGGGTTCGCAAAGCACAATGCGGGTTTCGGGCCGCTCGCGCCTGAGCACGCGAGCGACGCCAGTGACTGTTCCGCCCGTTCCATATCCGGTGACAAAAATGTCCAGGCGCTGCCCGGCAAAGTCGTTGATGATTTCTCGCGCCGTTGTGCTCTCGTGGATGTCGGCGTTCGCCTTTGTCTCGAACTGCCGGGCGAGAAACCAACCATGGGCCTCCGCCAACTCGACCGCCTTCTGATACATGCCGAAGCCTTTCTGAGCCCGAGGGGTTAGCACCACCTTGGCACCGAGCATGCGCATGAGCTTGCGCCGCTCGACGGAAAAGCTGTCGGCCATGGTTACCACGAGCGGATAGCCCTTCTGAGCGCAGACCATAGCGAGCCCAATACCGGTGTTGCCGCTCGTTGCCTCAACCACCGTTTGGCCGGGAACAAGGGCGCCGGCGCGCTCGGCCGCCTCAATCACGTTCAACGCGAGGCGATCCTTGACCGACGATGCCGGGTTGAAGAATTCGGCCTTGGCGTAGATCGTCCTGCCGTCAACTCCGAGGTTATTGACCCGGATCACCGGGGTGTCGCCGACCGTATCGAGGACACTGTCGAAAAGGCGGCCACGGCCTTGCGTGCTTCTGATGGATGCTTCGGTCAGCATTGGGGGTTCTCCTCCCGTCTCATAGGCGAGCCATCCGAGGCACAATGCCGGATGCGGTCGAATAAGTTTGATGATACAAGCTTCTAGGAGCCGCGTCCGTTGGAGCAACCGTGGAAATTCCCATGGAATCGAGACCCCCGGAATGCTATCGCCAACCCAAGGCCGTTCGGCTCCGCATGTTAGGACCTCTTGCCATTGAGCGGAACGGCGCGCCGCTGGAATTGCCGGCCTCACGAAAAACGTGCGGCCTTCTTGCCTATCTCGCGCTCACACAGCGCCCGACCCAGCGCAGCCGGTTGTGCGAGTTGCTGTGGGACGAGGCCGCCAACGATCCGAGGGGCGAGCTTCGTTGGTGCCTCAGCAAGTTGAGGGGCCTCCTCGATGATTCCAGTGGAAAGATGGTCGTCACGTCCGGGGACACGGTCGCGCTGCGACCAGACGGCTGGTTTGTGGACGCGATCGAAGTCGCTTCCGCCATGGAGAGCGGGATCGAAACGCTCAGCATCGACCAGCTGCAAGCCCTCTCAGAGTTCTACAGCGGCGAACTGCTCGAAGGGCTCGCAATCGAACGCTGTCCCGAATTTAACGTCTGGCTCACCGGGCAGCAAAGCCGATACGCCACCTTTCGCGCTACGCTTCTTCAACGGCTGGCCGAGAGCGTGCCTGCGGATTCCGGCAAAAGGCTCGCTGCGGTCGAAAAATGGGTCGAGATTGCTCCGTTCGACAACAAGGCGCAGACGCAACTTCTGCATCGCCTTGCCGAGCGCGGTCGGATTGATGCGTGCAAGCGGCAGCTAAAAGCCGCGGCTCGACTCTATGAGGCCGAGGCTCTCGATTTTGAGCCGGTCCGCAAGGCGTGGCAGAAAATATGCGAAGCGCGGCCAGCGGCAGCTCCAGCCGGTGCCATCGCGGTGCGATTGGCAGCTTCGGCACTTAGCGCTGAGGCCGGAGCCGGTTCGAAAGCGGCGCGCCCCTCGCTGGCCGTGATGCCCTTCCACCCGCTACCGGACCGGCGGGATGGCCCCGGCGAAGCGGCCGACGGCCTCACGCATGACATCATTACGCGCCTCGCCAAGCTGCGAAGCTTCTTTGTCATCGCCGAAGGCTCGGTCTTCGCCCTCGGTTCTCGGCGAATTGGACCGGAAGACGCGGGCCGTCGGCTCAACGTCGAATATGTGGTCACTGGATCGGTGCGCAGACGGCCGGGTCGGCTCAGTGTGAGCGTGGAATTGATCGAAACCGCAACAGCACGAATCCTCTGGTCCGAGGATTTCGATCGCAAGCAGGACGACGTGTTTTCGGTCATCGACGACGTTGGCGATCGAATCGTTGCGTCGATTGCCAGCGAAATCGAAGCAGTCGAGCGCAACCGAGCCGTGCTGAAGCCGCCCGACTCGCTCGACGCATGGCAGGCCTATCATCGCGGCCTTTGGCATATGTACCGCTTTACGCACACCGAGAACGAGGCGGCGCGGTGGTTTTTCGAGATGGCTGTAGGACTCGATCCGACCTTCGCTCGCGCTCACGCCGGCCTTTCGTTTACCCATTGGCAGACCGCGTTTCAGCAGTGGGAGGATCGAGAATCGCACGCGAGCCGCGCGCTAGAGACCGCCGGGCGCGCCCTCACCGTCGACGAACACGATCCCACGGCGCATTGGGCGATGGGCCGGGCTCTCTGGCTCACCGGCCGCCACGACGAAGCGATCGGCGAGTTGCGCCAGACCGTGGATCTCAGTCCGAATTTCGCGCTCGGCCACTACGCTCTCGCTTTCGTCCAGGCGCAGTCAGGCGATCCGCTTGCTGCGATCGAGGCCGCCGATCACTCGCGCCTCCTGAGTCCCTTCGATCCGCTTCTGTTCGCCATGCTGGCAAGCAAGGCGATGGCCCATGCGCGGCTCGACCAGTATGACGAAGCTGCGGCGTGGTCGGCAAAGGCGGCGATGCAGCCGAACGCCCATATCTTGATTGTTGCGACCGCCGCCTTCTGTCACGTCCTCGCGGGCAGGATCGGGAAGGCGTATGCCTACGCCGAGGCAATCCGCAGAGCGCGGCCTCGGTTTAGTGTCGACGAGTATTTGACCGCCTTCCAGGTCTCTGCCGAGGCGGCGGTCCTTTTTCGCCAGGCTGCGGGGAAGATCGGCATGACGTAGCGGCCGCTGCGTTTGGGTAGCAAAGGATGGACCGACACCGAGAATATCGCGGACGTTTTGCTCGCAGTCCGGCGGCATTGCCGCCTCGGGATGCGGCGGCGCCGATCTGCTTCCGGGCCAACAATTTGGAATTGGTGTGTGACTTTCTCACCGTGCTCGCGCCGAAGGCGTGAGGACACGTCGCCGAACCACCACGCGAGCGCAGCTTCCGGGAACTTGCAAACGGGTCCGGGCCCGGCCTTCGCGAGGATGGCCCGGCCCGGATCAGGCGTTACTTGCCAGACGTTACTTGCCAGACGTTACTTGGGCACGCTGCCTTCGATGCCGTCGACGTACCAGTTCAGCGAGCTGAAGGTTGCATCCGGCATCGCGCCGCCCGCGGCAACCATCTCCTTCCCGCTGTTGTCCTTGATCGGACCGGCAAAGGGATTGAGCTCGCCCGAGATCAGCTTGGCCTTCTTCTCCTCAAAAACCTTGACGGCAGCAGGCGGAATGTCGGGGTTGAGCGGGGCCATCACGACCAGGCCTTCCTTCAGGCCCCAGCGGGTGTGGCGGTTTCCGGTCCACGAGCCGTCTATCACCTTCTTGGTTTCGGCAATATAATAGCCGCTCCAGTCCTCGGTCGTACCTGAGAGCTGCGCCTTCTTGCCGAAGCTCGACATGTCGGCATCGATGCTGAACGCATAGGTTCCCTTCTCCTGGGCCGCCTGGATCGAGGCTGGCGAGTCGGTGTTCTGGCCGACCGCATCGGCGCCCTGCGCGATCAGGGTATCGGCGGCCTGGCGCTCTTTGCCCGGATCATACCAGGTGTTGACCCAGATCGGCTTCATCTTGACCTTTGGATTCACCGACTGTGCGCCGAGCGTCATCGAGTCGACATTTCGGATAACGCTTGGGATCGGGAACGAGCCAATGAAGCCGAGCGTGTTTGATTTGGTCATCTGGCCGGCAAGGACGCCGATCAGGTAGAACCCTTCCTCGAAGCGAGGTTCGTAGACGACGATGTTGGGCGCGGTCTTGAAGCCGTTGACATGCTCGAACTTCACGTCGGGAAAGAGTTTCGCGACCTTCTGCAGCGGCTCCATGTAGCCAAAGGACGTCGCGAAGATCAGCTTGTTGCCGTCGGCGGCAAGCTGACGGAAGACACGCTCGGAATCCGCCGTCTCGGGAACGTTCTCAACGAAGGTCGTCTTGATCGCCGACCCCATCGCCGCTTCCAGCTTCTTGCGCGCGACGTCGTGCATTTGTGTCCAGCCGCCGTCGGTGACGGGTCCGAGATACACAAATGCCACCTTGAGCGGCTCGGCCGCGAACGAGGCCGCTGGCAGCGCGACGGCCAATGCCGTCGCGGACGCACGTAGAACATTCCAGATTCTCAAACGCATCAGACTTTCCTTCTTGGTTAGAACGAGACAAACATGGCGCCGCGAGCAAGTCTCTCTCACGTGGTCGGATGAAAACTGTGACCGAGCGAAGCCGGTTGATTGAGCAGGATCGTCTTGGGATCCCGGCAGATGATGACCAGCACGACGATCGTGGCGGCGTAGGGCAGCATCGACAGAAATTCGGTCGGTACGGGCAAACCAAAACCCTGGGCGAACAGCTGAAACTGGGTGACGCCGCCGAACAGATACGCGCCGACGACGACACGGGCCGGCTTCCAGGTGCCGAACACGACGAGTGCGAGCGCGATCCAGCCCTTGCCGGCCGACATGCCTTCGACCCACATCGGCGTCTGCACCAGCGAGAGATAGGCGCCGGCGATGCCCGCGGTCGCGCCGCCGAACATCACGGCGAGATAACGCGTCGCCAGCACGGGCTTGCCGATCGCATGGGCGACGCCGGGCGACTCCCCGATTGCGCGTAGCGTCAGCCCGGTGCGGGATTTGGTCAGGAACCAGTGCACGCCGACGAACAGGGCGACCGACAGGTAGACCATGATGTCGTAGTGAAACAGCAAATCGCCGAGCAGCGGAATGGCGGAGAGGCCCGGAATGGTGATCGCTTCCAGACGCTCCACCGGCATGCCCGCGAGATTATGCCCCACGAAGGCCGACAGCCCGACGCCGAACAAGGTCAGCGCAAGACCGGTCGCCACCTGATTGGTTTGCAGGTTGAGCGTGAGAAAGCCGAATATTAGCGACAGCGCCACGCCGGCAGCGGCGGCGGCGGCAAATCCGACACTGTCGCTGCCGCTGGCGCGGGCGGCCGCGAAGCCTGCAACCGCGCCGATCAGCATCATGCCTTCGATCCCCAGATTGAGCACGCCGGATCGCTCGACCACGGTCTCGCCGAGCGCGGCATAGATCAACGGCGTCGCCGCGACCACCGTGCTCGCAATCATCGGAACGAGGGCAATCATGCGGCGGCCTCCGCCGGTGCCGCAGGCGCGGCAGGCTTGGCCGCGGCGGTCTCGACCCGCTTCAGTCGAAAATTGATGAAGAGGTCGGCAGCGAGCAGGTAGAACAGCAGCAAGCCCTGAAACAGGCCGGTGATCGCCGACGGCAATCCCATTCCCATCTGGGCCGACTCGCCGCCGAGATAGAGCAGCGACATCAGCAGCGCGCCGAAGATGACGCCGATCGGATGCAGCCGCCCGATCCAGGCGACGATGATCGCGGCAAAGCCATATCCGGGCGAGATCTGCTGCTGCAATCGCCCGATCGGCCCCGCCACTTCGCAGATGCCGGCGAGCCCGGCGGCAGCGCCGCACAACAGCAGCGCAATCCAGATGTTGCGCCTCTCGGAGAAGCCGGCATAGGCCGCAGCCGCCGGCGCGAGGCCCGCCACCTGCATCCGGAAGCCCGCAAACGTCTTCTGCGAGAAAATCCAGGCCACCAGCGCCAGACCCAACGCGTAAACGATACCCCAGGTCACGCGCGTGCCGGAGATCAGCGCTGCCATGGTCTCCGCGTCGCCGAACCCCTGCGATTGCGGATAGTTCTGCCCCTCGGGATCGCGCCATGGCCCGTGCACGAGCCAGGACAGCACCAGCTGCGAGATGTACACCAGCATCAGGGTGACGAGGATCTCGTTGGTGTTGAAGCGGGTGCGCAGGAAGGCCGGAATCGCGGCCCAGGCCATGCCGCCGAGAATGCCGGCGAGCAGCATCAGCGGCATCGCCAGGCTTGAGTCGCTATCGCCGAACCAGAGCGCAACGCCGCCGCCTGCGATCGCGCCCATGGTGAGCTGTCCCTCGGCACCGATGTTCCAGACATTGGCGCGAAAGCCGAGCGCGAGCCCGACGCCGCACAGCAGGAGCGGCGTTGTTTTCAAAAGCAGCTCGCCGATACCATAGCTGGTCGAGACCGGCTTGACGAAGAAAAGGTAGAACGCCTCCACCGGATCCTTGCCCAGCGCACTGAACAGAAGAAATCCCGTCACCAGCATGCATGCGGCCGCGATCAGCGGCGAGACGTAGCTCATGACCGTCGAAGGCGTCGGCCGCCGCTCCAGCCTAAGCATTGACCGCCTCCTTTCGCGAAGCGGCAACAGGCCGCGCGTCCGAAGCGCCATCGCCGAACTTGCCGCTCATCCAGGTGCCGATCTGCTCGATCGATGTTTCGGCGGGTCTGACCGACGGCGACAGGCGTCCGCCCGCGAGCACCGCGATCCGGTCACTGATGCTGAAGAGCTCGTCGAGCTCCTCGGAGATCACGAGCAGTCCCACGCGCTGGTCGCGCAGGTCGATCAACGCCTGCCGGATGAGTTGCGCAGCGCCGACGTCGACGCCCCAGGTCGGCTGCGCCACGATCATCATTTTCGGCTGTAACATCGTCTCTCGCCCGACGATGTACTTCTGAAGGTTTCCGCCGGAGAGACTCGAGGCCACGGATTGTTCATTGCCGCATTTGACCCTGAAGCGGTCGATGACCGATTTGGAGAAAGTCCGCATCACGCCCGGCAGGATCAGCCCCTGCTGCACCATGCCATACCGCGCACCGGTCAGCAGTGCGTTGTAGGCGAGGCTCATCGGCGGCACGGCGCCGCGACCGAGCCGCTCTTCAGGCACGAAGGTGAGACCATGCGCACGACGCTTTGCGGGGTTGAGCGTCCCGACCGGTTGTCCCATCAGCTTGATCATCGATCCGTCGGGGCTGAGGCGCTCGCCTGAAAGCGTCGCCATCAACTCCTTCTGGCCGTTGCCAGAGACGCCGGCGATACCCAGGATCTCCCCACTTCGCACCTCGAGGCAGATATCCTTGAGCGTCGTGCCGAAGGGATCTGGCGAGGCCAACGAGAGATGGTCGACTTCGAGCCGCACCTCCTGCGGCACCCGCGGCGCCAGATGGCATTCCGCCAACTCGCCACCGATCATCAGGCGGGCGAGGCTCTCGTTGGTTTCATTCCGCGGGATCGCGCTTCCACTGACCCGTCCGCCGCGCAGCACGGTCGCGGTGTCACACAGCGCGCGGATCTCGTCGAGCTTATGGCTGATATAGAGGATGCTGCACCCTTCCGACGCCAAGCGCCGGAGCGTCTTGAACAGGATGAGGACCGCCTGCGGCGTCAGCACCGACGTCGGCTCGTCCATGATGAGAAGCTTCGGCTCCTGTAGCAGGCAGCGCACGATCTCGACGCGCTGCCGCTCGCCCACCGACATGCTGTGCACGAGCCGGTAGGGATCGATCGGAAGGCCGTATTTTTCGGAAACCTCGGTGATGCGTGCCGCGAGCTGGACCGTCGGAATATGCTCATCGAGCGCAAGCGCGATGTTCTCCCAGACCGTCAGCGTCTCGAACAAGGAGAAATGCTGGAACACCATACCGATGCCGAGCCGTCGCGCTTGGGCCGGAGCGGTGATGGCTTCATACTGGCCATTCCACAGGATGGTCCCGGCGTCGGGCTTGGTGACGCCGTAGATGATTTTCATCAGCGTGCTTTTGCCGGCGCCGTTCTCGCCGAGCACCGCATGAATTTCTCCGGGACGAACACTCAAGGAAACGTCGTCGTTGGCGACCACGCTCGGGTAACGTTTCGTAATCCCGGTGAGCACGAGCCGCGGCTTCAGATCTTCAAATTCCGGCTGGTCCATGACTTCAAGTTCAATCGGTTGCTGGCAGGCGTCTGACGCCGAGGGGCTCCGATGAACACAAGCAATCCGCACGCCAACTCGGCCAGGCCGGCCGGACAAGCCCGCGCAATTTGGTGCTTTTTGAGCCTGAGGCGCCGCCACTGGACGCGTGCTGGGATACCAGGAAGCCCTGTGACCGGGGATTTGGTCGGCAGGTTAAGCCGGGTCGGATTGCTTGGCGCCGGCGCTATCCACTGGCGTGGGAGTTGCAGGAGGGACGCGGACGACCACCCTGCGAAGACTGAATGCGCTCTCCCCACGCGGCCGAGCGCTTGTATCCGCCATCCGAGCGATATCGATGAGAACATGGATACGCGATCCGATCGCCATGCTCGCCAATGGTGGCACGCGCGGGCTGGTCGTCGAGGACGGTAAAATTGCCGAGCTGGTCGGCCGGGATGGCCCGGCAATGCCTTGCGACGAAATCCTCGACGCACGGCGACACGTCATCCTCCCGGGCCTGGTCAACACGCACCATCACTTCTTCCAGACGCTGACGCGTGCGCATCCGAAGGCGATCAACAAGGCGCTGTTTCCCTGGCTGAAGCAGCTCTACCAGATCTGGGGCGCGCATCTCGACCGCGATGGCTTCCGCCTCGCCGTGCGCGTTGCCTTGACGGAACTATTGATGTCCGGCTGCACCACGGCTTCGGATCATCTCTTCGTGTTTCCGGCCGACCTCGCCGATGCCGTCGACATCGAAGCCGAGGAGGCTCTGCGCCTCGGCATGCGCATGACGCTGACACGCGGCGCGATCAACGTCGGTTTCAGCAGCGGCGGCATCGCCGACGAGCGCCTGATGCAGGATTATGACACGGTTATCGCCGACTGCGAACGCGTTCTCGCCAGATACCATGATCGCAGCGACGGCGCCTTCCTGCGCGTGGCGCTGGCGCCCTGCGCGCCGTTCAATGTCACGCAGCAATTGATGATCGATACCGCAGCCCTCGCCGAAAAACACGATTGCCGGCTTCACACCCATCTCGGCGAAACGAGCGACGAAGACGCCTATTGCCTGCATCATTTCGGCTGTCGGCCGCTCGATTATCTCGAAGAGGTCGGCTGGCTCAATCAACGGGTCTGGCTCGCGCACGGCATCCATTTCGACGACGCCGAGATCGCGCGGCTCGGCAGGCACGGCCTCGGCGTCTGCCATTGCCCGACCTCGAATATGGTGCTGTCGTCCGGCATCTGCCGAACCAAGGATATGGAAGCGGCCGGCGTGACCATCGGCCTCGGCGTTGACGGCTCGGCATCGAACGACAGCTCCAACCTGATGGAATCCGTGCGTCACGCCCTTCTGTTGGGACGCCTTGCCTATGATGCATCCTCGATTACGCATCTCGATGTGCTGCGGTGGGCGACGGAAGGTTCAGCCGCCTGCCTCGGGCGGCACGATATTGGCCGGATCGAGCCGGGACGACAGGCCGATCTCGCGCTCTTTACCCTGGATGAACTGAGATTTTCAGGCGCCGGCGATCCGATCGCCGCGCTGGTCTTATGCGGTGCGCATCGTGCCGACCGGGTGATGATCGCCGGGCAATGGCGCGTCGTCGACGGCGTCCCGGTTGGAATGGACTTGGCGCGGCTGCGGTACGAACATGGCCGAGCCGCCTCCGTGTTCGCGGAATAACTTCCGGCATACATCCAGCCGAAATTGCACAGTTTGATGCCGTATTTGCTTAATCGCTAGTCAGCCGAACCTGCGACCGTTGAAATTTCCCGGCAATATCGGGATAGCGGCTGCCCAATCGATCAGCTTGACGGTATTTCACCCTCAATCCTACTCTTGCAGCTGCTTCCGGCTGCAATGGGTAAATGCCTGGCGTCGGATTCCGGCATACTTTTCGGAGTCCTCCATGGCCAAAGACGGAAAAGCCTATCTTTCCAGCCTGCGCGACGATCGCACGATCTACATCGACGGGCGCAAGGTCACCGACGTCACGACCGACAATTCCTTTCGCGGTGCGATAGCCAGCGCCACGCGCCTCTACGACTATCAGGCAGCTCCCGAAAATCTGGAGATGATGACCTTTCGATCGCCCTCTAGTGGCGAACAGGTGAACCTGGCCTGGCAGCTTCCCAGGACGTTCGGCGAGCTGGTGAAACGGCGTCAGGCGATTGAAACATGGTCGGCGCTATCCTGCGGAATGATCGGCCGATCTCCGGATCACGTCGCCTCCACATTGGCGGGCTTTCGCATGGGCCTCGCTGCATTCCGCAGCCACGACCCAAAGCGCGCCGCGGCGCTGGAATCCTATTTTCAATATGCGCGGGACAACGATCTCTTTCTTTCTTACGTGATCATCAATCCGCAATCAGACAAGGCGAAATCCGCAGGCGGACAGCCCGATCCGCATCTCGTGGCCTCTGTGGTCGATGAGGACAGCGAAGGCATCATCATTCGTGGCGCAAAAATGCTCGCGACCAGCGGCGTGATGGCGAATGAATTGCTGGTTTCGGGCTTTCAAGCCTTGCAAGCCGGCGATGAAGCCTATGCCTTTACGGCCGTGGTCCCGCTCGGCGTCAAGGGCCTCAGCCTGCTGTCGCGGCGCAGCTATGAACAGAGCGCGACCTCGACGTTCGACTATCCGTTGTCGTCGCGCTTCGACGAGAACGACGCCGTCGCCTATTTCGACGATGTGAAAATACCCTGGGACCGGATATTCGTCTTCAAGGATCTGAAGATGGCACAGGCGCAGTGGCACGACACGCGCGCCCATGTTTTCCAGAACTATCAGTGCATCGTCCGCCTGATGGTCAAGCTCCGCTTCCTGCTTGGGCTTGCGCGCAAGATCGCCGAGACCAACAACATCATCAACTATCCACAGGTGCGCGAGACCCTTGGGCTGTTGGCGGCCAAGGTCAGCAATATCGAGGCACTGGTGATCGCGATGGAGCTGAAGGGCGAGACCTTCAACGAATTCTACGTGCCCGACCGGAGCCTGTTGTGCACTGCTCAGGTCATCGCGCAGACGACGTACCCGGAGGTGGTCGAAGCGATCCGCTCGCTCTCGGGCGGCGGCATGATCATGGTGCCATCCTCCCACGCCGATTTTGCGACGCCTGAGACCAATGCGATCATCCACAAGACGCAGCGGTCTCCGATCGCCACCTCCGAGCAGCGCGTCAAATTGATGAAGCTTGCGTGGGACGCCGTCGGTTCCGAATTTGGTTCGCGCCATCTGCAATATGAAATGTTCTACTCGGGCGCGCCACTGGTGACGCGCGGCAACTCGTTCAGGTTTTTCGATTGGGAAGGGCCGAAGCGCGCGGTCGAGCAGTTCATGGGCAGCTATGGCCTGCCCGGCGTCGACCCCGACGTGTCCGAAGCGGCGGAGTAGATCGCGCGTGTACGATCTCGAGGATATTCGCCGGCATGGTTTCGTGGAGCATGGTCCAGCATCCCTCAGATTGAAGGAGAACGGACCGCTTTCGGATCTCACATTCGCAGCAAAAGATCTCATGGACGTCGCAGGCTTCAAATCCGGCTGGGGCAATCCGGACCGGTTGCGCGACGCGGCGCCCGCGGTTGCGACGGCGCCCAGCGTGCTCGCAGCCCTCATGGCCGGCGCGCGTCTCGTCGGCAAGACCCACACCGACGAGGTGGCATGCGGGATGTTCGGGATGAACCCGCATTTCGGCACGCCAATCAACCCGAACGCGCCCGATCGCGTGCCCGGCGGATCCTCCAGCGGCTCCGCTTCGGTGGTCGCGGCAAGCCTTTGCGATTTCGCGCTCGGCACCGACACCGGCGGATCAGTTCGCGTACCCGCAAGCTTTTGCGGGCTTTACGGCTTGCGCACGACGTTCGGCCGCCTGTCCGTTGCCGGCATCATGGCAATGGCGCCAAGTTTCGACACTGTCGGCTGGCTCGCGCGCGACGCCAAAACGCTCAAGCGCGTCGGGGAAGTTTATTTCGGTCCGCTCGGTGAGTTCGGCGCAACCCGCCTTCTGCTCGCACGCGACGCCTTCGACATTCCGGTCACGCCCATCGCCGAGGCACTGCTGCCCGCGGCGCGATCACTCGCTCCCGCAAGCGAGATCACGCTGTTTGCCGAAGGCGTCGATCACTGGCTCGACACGTTCCGCCCGTTACAGCTTTCCGACCTGTGGTCGACGCTTGGCGCATGGGGCAAGGCCCCCGGCCGCAGGCTCAGTCAGGCGGTCGCAGAACGCATCGAGCTGTCCTCGCATGTCGACCCCGTGCAATTCGCGGCCGCCGTGGTGCGGCGGGAAGCGCTCACGGACCGGCTGGTCGACCTGCTCGGCGATGACGGCGTGTTGATCCTGCCGACAGCACACGACCTTCCGCCACATCGCGACGCCCCGGTGTCCGCGCAGATCGAATTCCGCGAAAAGACCTTGGCGCTGACCTGTGTGGCGAGCCTGTCCCGGTTGCCGCAGATCAATATTCCCGCCACGGCGCTCGAAGGCTGTCCGGTCGGGCTGTCGCTCATCGCCGGGCCACGCGGCGACCAGCGGCTCCTTCATCTCTCCGGAAAGATCGGGGATGTCCTTACCGGGACCCAGCGCGCGCGATGAAGCCCCACGACCAGCGAGACTTTATCGGCTACGGCAGGACCCCGCCTGCTGCTCGGTGGCCGAACGATGCGCGGCTTGCACTGGTGCTTGTTCTCAATGTCGAGGAAGGGGCGGAGCCGTCGATACCTGACGGCGATGCCGCAACGGAGACGGCGCTGACCGACGCAATCCCCGGCGAGGTTCCGACCGGGACCCGTGATTTCGTCGCAGAATCATTGTTCGAGTACGGCTCGCGCATCGGCTTCTGGCGGATCACCGACCTCATGACCGAACGCGGCATCCCGCTCACGGTCAATGTCTGCGCGCAGGCACTGGAGCGCAATCCAGCGATCGCGGCTGCGCTCGGCCAATCCGATTTCGATCTCTGCTGCCACGGCGATCGCTTCGTCCGCCATTTCCTGCTGGGCAAGGAGGAAGAACGGCAAATCGTCGCTCAGGCCGTCGCCGGCATCGAACGGGCGACCGGCCGCCGTCCGCTCGGCTGGCAGAGCCGTTATTCGCGGAGCCTGAACACGCGCGCGCTGCTCGTCGAGCATGGCGGCTTTCTCTACGATTCCGACAGCTATGCCGATGACTGGCCGTATTGGGTCAGGGTTGACGATCGGCCGCACCTGATCGTTCCCCACAGTTTCACGAACAATGACAATCGCCTGGCCACCGCCAAGCTCGGTACCGCAACCGAGGATTTCTACGACCACCTCGCCTCGACCTTGCGCGTGCTTTATGCCGAGGGCGCTCGGCATCCGCGCATGATGACGGTGAGCCTGCACAGCCGCATTTCCGGGCAACCTGCGCGGTTTGAGGTGATTGCGCGGTTTCTCGACCTTGCCGCTCAACACAAAGGCCTTTGGCTCGCCGGCCGCTCAGACATCGCCCGCCACTGGATCGAAACCCACCCGCCGGAGCAGGGCTCGTGAGCGGACACGAACGCCTGCTCATCAATGGCGGCCTCGTGCTCGACCCGAGATCGGGGTCAGCCGAGAGCAAGGACCTGCTCATCGAACATGGCCGGATCGTCGGGATCGGACCTCCCGGCACGGTGAATAGCGCCGACGCCGCGCGGCATGACGCGCATGATCGCCTGATCACGCCAGGCCTCATCAACGCGCATACCCATGGTCATGCCAATCTGGTGAAAGGCGTTGCCGGAGCCTGGACGCTCGAGGCATCCTTGACCAATGGGCCGTGGCTTGCCGGCTGCCGCGATCCCGAGACCATGTATCTGTCGACGCTCGTCGGCGCCATCGACATGTTGTCGAAGGGCTGCACCGCCTGCTTCGACCTGGTCTACCAATTTCCGCGTCCGACCAAGGCAGGATTCATGGCCGTGGCGCAGGCCTATGCTGATGCCGGGATGCGTGCCGTGCTTGCGCCAATGGTCGCTGACAAGAGCCTGTTTCAATCGATCCCGGGCCTGATCGACGCGCTGCCGCCGGATCTCGGCGACACCGTGCGTAGATTCGACCTCGCCAGCGGCGAGCAAACCGTCGCAGCGATCGAATCAATCGCGGCAGCGCAAGGCGACCTGGCCGACGGCGTGACGCTCGCCATTGCACCGACCATTCCGCACCACTGTACGGACCGCTTCCTGCGCGACTGCATTGACATCGCCGACCGCCACGCGCTGCCGATTCATATGCACATTGCGGAGTCCAGGCTCCAGGCGATCGTCGCCCGCCAGATCTATGGCCGGTCGGCGGTGCAATACCTGGCCGAATCCGGCATGCTGCGGCCGCGCTTCACCGCCGCGCACGGCGTCTGGCTCGATGACGACGATCTCGATCTGCTTGCCGCTCGCGGCTGCTCGGTCGCGCATATCCCTGCCAGCAATTATCGCCTCGGATCGGGCGTGGCTCATGTCCGGCCGATGCTCGCGCGCGGCATCAATGTGGGTTTGGCAACTGATGGTGCCAATTCTTCCGACTCGCTCAGCATGCTGCAAGCGATGCGGCTCGCCTCGTTCAGCGCGCGGATATTCGATGGTCCGCGCGAGGAGTGGCTGACCTCGAGCGAGGTCATCAAGTTGGCGACGCTTGGAAGCGCGAAAATCCTCGGGCTGGAAGCATGCGGAAGGCTGGAACAAGGCGCCTACGCCGACCTCGTGCTGTTCGACCTCGGCCATATCGACTTCATTCCCGATATTGATCCAGTCAATCAGCTTGTGACATGTGCCGATTCTGCCGCCGTCACCGACGTGATGGTCGGCGGGATATTCAAGATGCGCGACAGGAAGATCGTTTCGGTCGATACGAATAATCTGCGCGGTCGTGTCCGGGACAGTGTTGCGCGGCTCGCGGCGGCGACGGGCCCTGCGCACGCGCTCGCCGAACAGCTGGAACCGCATGTCGTCGCCTTTGCCCAATCGATGTCTTCCGAGCGGCTTGCGTTCGAGCGGCGCATCCGGCCGAGGTTTGCCTGATGGGTGCAACCGACGGCACGGCTGGTCTAGGCAACCTGGAGGCTCGCGTTCGCTTCGAAATGGAATGCCTCGGCTATCCATCCCGGCCATGGACGACCGGCAAAAGCCGGGACGGCATCGCCGTGCATGACGTGATCGTCGTGGGCGGAGGCCAGAGCGGCGTCTCGATCGCCTTCCGTCTCCTACGCGAACGCATCACCAATGTACGCGTGCTCGACCGCAACCCGGCAGGCACCGAAGGCCCCTGGGTCACGTTCGCCCGCATGCAGACGCTGCGCACGCCGAAGGTCGTGACGGGGCCGGAGCTGGGCATTCCCAGCCTGTCGCCCCGGGCCTGGTGGGAGGCGCAATTCGGCGCGCGCTCCTGGGACAGCCTGAACAGGATTCCGCGCGAAGCCTGGCAGGCCTATCTGATGTGGGTCCGCAAGACCGTCGACATCGACGTCGGCAACGATACGGAGGTCACCGATATCGAGCCGCTCGCCGACGGATTGCTGGCCGTGCATGCCCATGCGGGTGGCATCGCGCAGCGATTGCTGGCGCGCAAGGTCGTGCTGGCGACGGGCATCGAGGGCTGCGGCCGATGGGCCGTGCCCGCCACCATCACCGACGTACTGCCGCGGACATGTTACGCGCACACCGCCGATCCGATCGATTTTCGCCTGCTCGCCGGCAAGGCCGTGGCTGTGGTCGGCGCCGGCGCCTCGGCGTTCGACAATGCCGCCATGGCACTCGAAGCGGGCGCCGCGTCCGTGGAGATCTTCGTCCGCCGCGAGCGGCTGCCGACCGTCAACCCCAACCGGTGGATGGAATTCGCGGGCTTCCTGCGCCATTTCGGCGATCTCGATGACGCGCGCAAATGGCGGTTCATGAAGTTCATTTTCGAGATGAACCAGCCGCCCCCGCAAGACACATTCGACCGCTGCGCCCGGCATGCGAATTTCTTCATGCATCTCGGCTGCCCGATCAATCACCTCCATTTCGAAGACGGCAGGATCAAGTTTAGCTCGCCGCGAGCAACCCACGCTTTCGATTTCCTGATCGCCGGCACGGGCTTCGTCGTCGACCTCGCCGGACGGCCCGAGCTTGCCCGATTTCATGACCAGATCGCCTGCTGGTCCGATCGCTATCGTCCACCAGCCGGCGAGGACCATCCATTGCTCGGCGCTTATCCCTATTTGTCCGGGAATTTCCAGTTCACGGAAAAGACTCCGGGATCGGCGCCGTTCCTGAGCAGCATCTTCAGCTACACTTTCGCGGCAATGCCGAGCCTCGCCTGTTCGGCCGGCATTTCCGCGCTCAAATTCGGCATCGACCGGATCGCAAATGGAATTACCCGCGCGCTGTTCGTCGAAGACGCCGATCTGCATCTTCAGTCCCTCCAGCAATACGACGACCCGGAACTGAACATCCTGACGCTGCCGCGGACCGCTTGAAAGATGAGCAAATTGCGCCACACGAATTTCGAAGATGATCGGCCATGGTGAGTGTCGAGGATCGATCCAAACGCATCCTGGAATCGAAGCTTAAGATCGAGAAGCCGTTCCGGCTCGACGAAACCCTGTGCCTCTACAGTCCGCAGGACAATGTCGATGCCCTCACCCATCCACGCATCGCCGGATGGCTCGACTATATCCAGCATGACTATGAACCGGAGTTGCCGGACGCCGAGCATCGCGTGCTGCTGTTCATGCCGTGCACCAAGACCAAGCCCTATCCCTTTTCCACCGAGCACCTGGCGATCAATCAGCGGCTGCTCGACGAGGGATACAGGCCGATACGTCCGGACTACCTGCCGCGGGAGCTACTGGCCCGTCTCGAACCACCCTTTGCGCAGGACGCGTTGAACTTGTCGCCGCTCACGAATGGACGCGGCACTGTCGTGCATCGCATGGTGATATCGGAGCCGATGGCGCTCGTGCCTTACGAGCATATCGTCGAATTCGAGGGCAAGCCGTCGCCGGCCGTCGCCTACGACGATCCCGGCCTGTTCGAAAACCGGGGCAACGCGGTGTCGCCATGGCGATCGGACTCGACCGCCGTGCGGCACTCGGCGACGCGCTGGAAGTGGGGCGACGAGGAACGCCGCCAATATGTCACCATGCATAACGAGATGGCACGCATCCTCGCCAATGTCATCGCCCGTATCGCGCACAAATACACCGACGTGGTTTCATGGGTCGCGCCGGGGCTTACCCATCGAAGTTTTGTGCTTGGCCGCGACGAGCGCTCCCTTCACAAGGTCGTCACGTCGCGGATGGTCGGCGGCAGGCGCTTGGAGCTGATCGGTGCCAATGATCATCTGCCGCAGCAACGCCGGATCGCGTGCCTGCCGCTCCCCAACGACTGCAAGCGCGCAATCGAACGGCTCTCGCACCGGCTGAAGGTCGACATGTCCAAGGCGACCGCGATCTATGCACGCGGCGGAAACAACGCGACCCCGCTCGCGCTGCCCGAGCTACTCGATGTCCTGGTCGGCCGGCTGGCCGGTGCGGGCAAGAATAAAGGAAACGGAACGCATGACCGCATTGCGACTGACAATCGGGGTTAGCGACTCCGATCGCACCCGCCCGATCGCCAGCGGCGAAGTGCCGATTGCCGGCGTCGAAGCCGAGGTGAAACTATTGGGCGTGCAGGCGCTGTTCAACAAGCAGCTCACCGAGCACAGCTTCGACTGCTGCGAATTTCCGATCGCTTCTTATTTGCGCTCGATGGAACGCCCTGACCGGCCTTACGTCGCCATTCCGATATTCCCCTCGCGGCACTTCCGGCTTTCGAGCGTTTTCGTCAACACGTCGAAAGGCATGAAGACGCCCGCGGACCTCGCCGGCAAGCGCATTGGCGTTCCGGTCTTCGACATGGCGGCGGCGGTCTGGCTGCGCGGCATCTTCCAAGATCACTATGGGCTGCCGCGTACGGCGCCGATCTATGTGGCCGGAGGATTGGAGGCCGCCCGCACCGGCGACGAGCATCCTCAGTTCTATCCCGAGCAGTTCACGCACGAGCGGCGCAGTGACAAGAGCCTCGCCACGCTGCTTGCGGACGGTGAAATCGACGCCTTGTACACGGCGCGGGCCCCGAGCACATGGCCCTCGCCCACGGTCGGGCGGCTGTTCGAGCAGCCGATCGAGGCGGAACTCGCCTACTTCCGCAGGACCGGCATTTTCCCGCCGATGCATCTCATCGCGGTCAAGCGGACCCGCGCGGAAGCCAATCCCGGCCTGCTGCGTGCCCTGTTCGATGCCTTTGCGCAGGCACAGAAAGTTGCGCGCGAGCGGCTGTTCGATGGGTCCGCGCTGAGCACGATGCTACCCTGGCAACTTGAAGGCCTTTTGTTCGCCGAAGAGCACCTTGGCCGGGATTATTGGCCGGTGGGGGTAGCGAAGAACCGCGATATGCTCGAGGTCATCCTTCGCTACATGCTCGAGGATGGCCTGATCACCACCGCGTTCTCGCCCGAGCGGATGTTTCCCGATCCCGACATCCTGAAAACCTGACGCCGGAGCTCCGGCGACTGCCCATCCGGGCGTCCGGCTGGCACCCATTTTGCTTCGATTTCGATCACAAAGGGAGGTACGAATGAGCGCAATACCCGTGATCGACATCGCCCCGCTGCTGGCGGGCACGCCGGCGCAGGCCCGCGCCGTCGCAGCCGAGTTGGGGCGGGCCTGCCGGGACGTCGGATTTTTCTACATCAGCGGTCACGGCATTTCGGCGGAGCTCAGGGCCCGCGTGTTCGACACCTCGCGCGCTTTCTTTTCGGGTTCGCCCGCGATCAAGGAAGCCGCAGCCTTCAGCGGCCCTTCCGGTAACCGCGGCTACATCAAGCTCGGCGGCGAGTCGCTCGATCCAACAAAGCCGTCCGATCTCAAGGAAGCCTTCAATATCGGCCTCGATCTTCCGCCTGATGATTCTGAGCTCGTTGCCGGCGCGCGATTCCGGGCAACCAATCTGTGGCCGGATGTACCCGGCTTTCGCGCGACGATGCTCGAATATTTCAACCGGGTCTGGCGCCTCGGCTGCGACCTGCATCGCGGATTTGCACTCGACCTCGGCCTCGAACCGGACTTTTTCGAATCCAGGCTCGATCGTCCGATCGCGACACTGCGGCTTCTGCACTATCCTCCCGTGAACGCGCCGATATCCGAAGGACAGCTCGGCGCCGGCGTGCACACGGACTACGGCAATGTCACGCTGCTGGCGACCGACGAAGTCGGCGGTCTCATGGTGCAAGACCGTTCAGGTCGCTGGCTCGACGCGCCCGTCATCCCGAATACCTTCGTCTGCAATATCGGCGACTGCCTGATGCGATGGTCGAACGATGTCTACGTTTCGACCCCGCACAAGGTCGTCAGCCCACCGGGCGCCGATCGCTACTCCGTCGCGTTCTTCCTCGATCCGAATCCGGACGCCGTTGTCGCCTGTCTGCCCAGCTGCATCGGGCCCGGCCGGCCGGCCAAATACGGGCCGACCACCGGCGGCGATTTTCTGCTGTCGCGTCTCGAGCCGACTTATGCCGCGAAGGCGTCGTAAGGAAATTGGAGCTGAAGATGGCCGACCTCCTTGATGCGGTCCGCGTATCCGAGGCAAGCCTGCCTGTGATCGCGGTAGATGGCCTGTCGTCCTCCAAGCCAGCGGATCGGCGATCGGTCAGCGCCGCGCTTCGCAGCGCCTGTCTCGACAAGGGTTTCTTCTACGTTTCGAACCACGGCATCCCCGCCGGCCTGATCGAGGCCGTGGTTGATGAGGCCAGGCGCTTTTTCGCTCTTTCCGCCGAAGCGAAGTCTGCGGTCGACAAGTCGCATTCGTTCTGCAATCGCGGCTACGAACCGCTGCGTGCCCAGACGCTCGAAGCCGGCGCGCGTCCCGACCTGAAAGAGAGCTTCTACATCGGCCCCGAACTCGCCCTCGACGATCCGCGTGTCGCAACGCGAAGATTCAACCGGGGCCCCAACCTCTGGCCTCGCGACATGCCTGGCTTCCGTCCGACCATGCAGGCCTATTTCGCTGCCATGCTCGACCTTGGCGAACGGCTGATGCGAGGCTTGGCACTCTCGCTTGATCTTCCTGAAGACCACTTCGCCGCGTTCAGCCGCGATCCGCTTGCGACGTTGCGTCTGCTGCACTATCCGCCGCAGCCGGCCAACGCAGCCCCCGGCGAGAAAGGCGCCGGCGCGCATACCGATTTCGGCGGCCTGACCCTGTTGCTTCAGGACTCGGTGGGCGGTCTCCAGGTCCAGGATACTGCCTCCGGCCAATGGATCCACGCCGATCCGATTCCCGGAACATTCGTCGTCAATCTCGGCGACATGATCGCGCGCTGGACCAACGATCGCTATCGCTCGACCGTGCATCGGGTCGTGAATGCGTCCGGACGCGAACGCTATTCGGTTCCGTTCTTCTTCGTCGGCAATCCCGATCACGAGGTTGCTTGTCTCGGCAATTGCCTCGGTGCCGGTGAAACGGCGAAATACCCGCCGACCACGGTCGAAGGGCATATTCAGGAAATGTATCGCCGGACTTATGCGGCATGAACGACCGCGGGCCTGATCCGGCCATCCTGATCCACGGTGCCTGGCAGGGCGGCTGGGTCTGGGATCGCCTCATTCCGCTGCTTGCAAGCCGGGCCAGCATTCAGTCGTTCGCCATTGATCTGCCGGGAAACGGAACCGACAATACCAGTCCCGCTGACGTCTCTCTCGAACTCTATGTCGATCATATCGCTACCCTTCTGAAGCGGCTTCCTGAGCGCGCCAGCCTGGTGGCACACTCGGGCGGAGGCGTGATTGCTTCGGCAGTGGCAGAACGTTATCCCGAGCGCGTCAGTCGGATCGCCTATGTGGCGGGAATGATGCTTCCCGATGGCGTGGCCTATGCCGATATCGTTGCCGAGCTGAAGCGCGATTATCCGAATGCCACCGGGATTGCGCCGCATCTGATCTGGTCGCCTGATCGATTGACGAGTAGCGTACCGGTAGAGGCCGCCCTAACTTATTTCTTTCACGATTGCCCTTCGGCGGAAGCGGCCGCAGCGGCACAACGTCTGACCCCGCAGCCCGATCGTGGCCGCGCGGTGAAAGTTCGCCTGACCCCGGAAAGATTCGGTCGTGTGCCACGTCTCTATGTCGAGGCGAAAGCCGATCGTTCCATTATCTTGGCCTGCCAGCGGCACATGCAGGCACATGTGCCTGGTGCCAAGGTTGTCACGCTGCCTACCGGGCACGCGCCGCATTTGGCTGCACCGGCTTCGCTTGCCGATGCCCTGCTGCCGTTTCTCACGGGCCGCGCCTAATTCGCCTGGCGCTGCGTCGCCATGACCGCGCCAATAATGGCGCCGCAAGCACGCGCGGTGGCGCATGAATCCGAGCCCACGATATATTCGAGATTGTCGCCGAGGAAGCTGGTTGGCGTAGCGAACCGGCGCCGCGAGCGGTCGCTCAGTGCTTCGAGGCCATTGTCCTTGTAGCGATCAAAAATCACGCTCGATGAAGCCGCGGACGGTTTCAGAGCGTGCCCCGTTTCACCCACGATAAAGCCGAAGTTTGCGTCGACATTTCGAGCAAGGGATTGGTTTGATTCCACAATTCGGCGGGAAGCCTTTTCGGCTACTGGACACGTATGGGATCGAGACCGAGTAGCTTGAACGCAGCGTCCTGAAGCGGTGTCGGCCTGGCATAGAGCGTGACGCGATGTTTGTGGCGGAGCGGCACGCGCATGATGTTGCGGGTCAGGGTGCCGAGATGCGCCATCAGATCGGCGAAGGCCATGACGGGATGACCGCCGGGTGATCGCTTGGTGGCCTTCTTGTCCATGACCGCCTCGGACGGCTTGGTCTTGGCGACCGGCGAGGCTCGCTCTGCCCTGGCTGATGCTAAATCGGTGTCGTGGAACAGGATCGGGGCGAGCGCTTCTCGCAGATGCCATTCGACGTGGTAGGCGAGCATGCACAGGAAGACATGCGCACGCACTCGCTCAGCGGTCCAGTGGCGGATCGGGCGGATTTCAAGATCGACGGTCTTCATTGAGCGGAAGGTGCGTTCGACCCGCGACAAGTCCTTGTAGGCCTGAACGGCCTCTGCCGCACCGAGCTGCTCGGCAGGCATGCTGGTGCGAATGACATAGATGCCATCGAGACGCGCCTCGTCGGCGATCTGCTCCATTCGCCGATGCCAGCGGAGATGTCCGTCGGCGACCTCGACGTCGAAGTGCTTGGCCATCTTCTTCCGATTGAGCACGGCGCCGACGGCGATCCCGATCTCGGCCGCGGTCCTGCGGCGCGGGTTCTTGCGTTCGATCTGCTCCCGGATTCGCGTGAGCTCGCCTTCGGTGGCGACCAGCAGCTCCTCGCGCTTGCGCGCCCGGTCGGCGGCCAGATCAGGATTGCGGCACACGATCAGCCGCTCGCCCGGGAACAGGTCCGGCGCAGTGATTTCAGCGAGATCCCGCTCGTCGAACCGCGACAGCTGCAGCGGTCCGTCGTCAAGGCGTTCTCGATCCGGGTCTGGCGTTCGAGCAGCCAATCCAGCGCCTCGTAGGCCTCGCGCTCCCTGACCCTGCCCAAACCCAGCACTGTGCCCAGGCTCGAGATCGCACTCTCCTGATCCACTGCACGCACGAAGCCGAGCTTCGAGCGCGGCGCAATCAACCGGTCGACGATCATCGCGATGATCAGATCACAATGCCGTCGCGAGGCAGCATCCTTCGACGTACTCAGGATCAGGCGATCCAACGCGATCTTGCGGATCGTCGCAAGCGTCGCCGCCACATGCCCATGTGGGAGCGAGCGCTCGATCTCCAACTCGTCCGAACCGACCACCATGCCGCCCTTGAGAACGGCTTTCAGCCCGTCGATCACGTCCGCCGGCAGCTTGCTCAGATTGGCCAAGGTCCGCTTCTGTGCGCGGCCGTTCTCGTCGCGATAGCTCTCGCGCAACAACACCGCGGGCGGCGAATCCCGGTTCGGCACCGTCTCGATGAACATTCCCGAATCGAATCACACTTCTCGCGATTTGGGAATCCTACATGGACACAAATTACCAACCTTTTCGCGCCCAAATCAGCGCAAGGATTCAGCTTTCAGTATTTCGACACGCAAACTTCGGCCTAACGGCTGCGCAGAAACAGCAATTGACGATGCCGGAGCAGGAAATTTACGAGAGCACGTCAAGGTGATCGGTCCGTCGTCGCGTGGGACCAAGGCCTCGCTCTATCATTGCCCAAGTCATCTATGGATCAAAGCAGCCAGGCTCAACCGCGCCGCTCTACTCGCTGTCGATCAGCCGCCTTTTCTGCTCGTCGGTGAAGGCGCCGGCTCCGACATATTCAACCGCGCTGTTCGGGTTGTAGCTCTGCCGGCCATCGGCGGGACTTTTCCTGGTGCCGTCGTTCGGTGAGCGCGGCTGGCCGCTGCCATCGTCGCCGCCGAAGCCGAGGAATTCGACCAGGATCACCGATGGTTGGTCTTGCTGCTGGCCCGGCGCGGGTATGCCGGATTGCTGGGTGGCTGCCGTGGCATTTGAAGCCGTCGTCAGCGCGGCCGTGTTCGGCGGCGGGGTGAAGGCCAGGCCGAGCACGTTGCCGGCCTGGGCGTTGAAGCTGTTGAGCACGGTCGGCGCCGCTAGCGTAACGGTGGTGCCACGCAGGCCGGCGGAGCCGAGATCGATGGTGCCGTGCGGTGCTACCAGCGTGACGTTGCTCTTGCTCGGATCCTGGCCCGGCCGGGTCAGGATCGCGGCGATGCCGGCGCCGGTGACGAGCCCCTGCGGATTGACGAAGCAGTAGCCGTCCTTGGTGCAGATCTCGCTGAACGCCGGGCTCGAGGCATAGGTTTTCGGGCCCGAGCCCGCGCTGATGTCGCCATTGGCGACGAACACGTCGATGTCGCCGCCCTGCTGGGTCATGATGCGGCTCTGGTTCACCATGACGGAATCGTCGGCGAAGATGCCGATGTTGCCGCCGGCGAGCGTTATGATGCCCTCCTGGTCCGGCGCCAGCACATCGCGTGAGCTATGGCCGACGGTGATGCCGCCGCCGGGGCCGAGGATGTTGACGTCGCCACCCATCTGGGTCTCCAGCACTGATGAGGCGACGTTGAGCTGGCCGGTCGCGATCTTCGACGCCGCGCCGTTACCGTTGCCAGTGCTGTTGTCGGTGTAGCCAAGCGCGGCCGGGAACAGGGTTTCGATCGCCTGGTAGGCGCGGGCATATTGGCCGAAATACGGGCTTGATGCAGTCTTGGCATCCACGCCGACCTGGGCCAGGAAGTCGGTGTATTCCCGATCGATGGTGCCTTGCACCCGCTGCTGGTCGAGATGAAGCGATATCAGATCCTGCACACCCAGGCTGGAGCTGAAACTGGTGAGGCCGGCCCGGGACGCGAGCACATCGAGCTCCTGGTTGACCTGCAAACCCGCCATCGCCTGGTATAGCGCGACCGCGTCGCCAACCGACAGCGTGACCGGATTCGCAATGCCTGCCGTCGTCGCGCGCGCAGCAATCAGACTGAATACCTGCTGGTCCAGCTTGGCCTCGGACTGCGCCTGCTGCAGGCTCTGGACATCGGTTGCCGTCACGCTGAAGGTTGGCGGCTTGTGCGTCTGGGGATCGATGAGGCCAACTGCCGCGGCCAGACTGGCCAGCACGGCATTGATCTGATCGGACGTCTTGCCCTGGAAGAACGTCGCCGGGTCGCCGGTCGCCGAGCTTCGCAGCCTCGCCGAGATGATCGGCAGATCGATCAACTGAATGGCGAAATCCTGCAGCTGGGCGACGGCGCCGGTGGCGAAGCCCATGCCGTTGGCAGTGGACGGACTGCCGTAGCTGGCGATGGTGCCCGCATAGTCGATGCCGGGCTTGACGCCGAACAGCACGTCGAGCTCGGCGCCCTGCGCCGGCAAATACGGCTTGAAGAGATTGGATCCGGATATGTTCAGACCGGCCAGGTTGCTGCCGTTGCCGACGGCCATGATGCCTTGACCGCTGGAGGTGAACGGCCCCATGTCGTGCCCGGCCTGCATCAGGAAAAAGCCGGGGCCATAAAGCTCGTAGCTGCCGCCGACCAGATCGTTGCCGGCGATGATGCTGGTGATATCGCCGGGATTGTTGTTCTGACCGACGAAACTGGCCCCTCCGGTCAGCGTACCGCTAGTGGGAGTGGCGAGAGCGCCTGTCGATGTCAACGCGCCGTAGATGTTGTTGCCGGCCTCGATGATGGCCGGCTTGATCAGCGACATGCTGGTCACGGAGCCGCCGTGCACCGCGGCGTTGACCAGATAGAGGTCCTGCCCCGCGGCGATGATCACCGGCTGCGGGTCGTTGGCGTGCAGCGCCTCGGTGAGGTTGGGTAGCGGCAGCCCAAGCGGGCTGATGTAGTTCGTGGTACCCACACCGCTTTCGCCGACGTGCTGCGCCACCGTGGTCGTGAGATCGGGCATATTGAGACTTGGCCCGAGGTGGATCGACTGCGCCGCGACCAGGTCGATCGTGCCGGTGTCGCTGCCGGTCTGGGTCGGGATCGGCACCAGATTGGCGTTGGTGGCGCCGCTGAGGTCGATGTTTCCTTGCAGCGCAAAGATGTCGAGGGTCGCCGGCAACAGCAGCCCGCCGACGCTGATAAGGGTCTGGGTGGTGTTGTCGTGGAGAAACAGCGCGGCAAGGTTGGCCGTCCTGTCGAATGTCAGGGCCGTCGCATCGCCGGCGGTGCTGGTCAGCGCAACCCCGCTGCCGGGCCCGAAGGTCGTGAACAACTGGCTCAGGTCCGGATCATTAACGCCATTCGCGCCGGGCATGGCACCTACTTGCGTGCGCTGGAGTCCCGAAATCGGCAGCGAGGCCGGATCGAAGACGTCGCCGAGCGTGATGGCGCCGCGCGCGGCGATGGTGACGAAGCCGTGCTGCTCCGCCAGCAATAGCGGCAGCACGGTTTGGTCGACCATGGTGGCCATAGCGGTGATCGGGTTGGACGGATCGGCCTGGATGAAGCCGCCGGCCTGGATCAGGCCGGTGCCGCGACCGACCAGGAAGTCGCTGCTGAGCAGGTTGCGGCCAGCCTTCACCACCAGATTTCCGCCACCATAATAGGTGGCCACGGGATTAGCCCCGCCGGTGCCGCCGCTGACCACCAGGGTTTCCGGCAGCGAGGCGCCGACATCGACGATGTCGAGGCCGGCCGTGAGCGTGATGTTGCCGCCGCCCAGCGCGCCGAAGCCCTGGAAGAAGGTATTGAAATTCACCCAGGCCGAAGTCTGGCAGGCTGTGTTGCCGGAAGCGCAAGCAGAGAATGGCGTCGCGGTTCCGTTTGCCATCCCGTAATGCATGTACCAGTCGCTCCAGAGCTGACCGGTGGGACCGTTCATCACGCCATATTGGCTGCCGGTCGGCGTCTCGATGCCGATGATGGATTGACCCGCGGTGATCGTCACCGCGCCGCCGCCGATCGACCAGCCCGGTACGGCCAGCAGGTCGTTCGGGTTACCGAGGTAGGTCGCCGACATGGGGGGCGCCTTAAAGCCGGCCGGAGGTACCACCAGAGCTCCCGCGGTATAGACCGCGCCCGGCGCCACGCTGTCGGCAAATTCGACGTTGGCCGCTGCCTTGATGTCGATCGACCCGGTGCCGGTGCGCACCAGCGTCGGAATGTCGATGGTCAGGTTCACAGAGTTGACGGTTTCCGGATCGGTGTAGGTCGTATGCCCATTGATGATGACGCCGGCGCGCGCCGACGACGGAGCAGCCGGGACCGCAAATCCCGGCGGGACGACGGCATCGGGATTGGCACTCGATGAACCCGGCGCCGCTCCGGCGACGAAATCATAGGAGAAGGAGCCGTC
>JAFAUV010000087.1 GCA_019243075.1 Bradyrhizobium sp. | reverse complement strand
GCTCATACCCTCGTCCATCCGGCCGATCAAAACGCTCAGCGGCGTCCGCGTGGTCAGCGCGAGATAGCCGAAGATCGCGAGCCCAAAGCCGAATGCGATCGGCACGCCGGAAAACACGCAGAAGCCGGCAACGCCGACAAAGAAGATCACGAGATTGAGATTGCCGAGCGGCCGCAGCAAGGGCTGCGCCAACCAGAACAGTCCGATCACGATGGCAACCGACAAAACTGCCAGCAGCACCAGCTTCAGATCGCCGGCCCGGACCAGCCGGAGCAGCGCGAACGCCGCCATCAGGCAGGTACCGATCGGCAGCGCCGCCGCACGCCAGGCATTGGAGATCTGCAGCGCCGGGGTGGTGATGACGCCCTCGTCGGAGGCATATTCATAGGCCGGGTGCACGATCAACAGCAGGAACGCCAGCGCCGCGCAGGTCGCGACGGCGTCGAGATAGGTGCGCCAGCCGGGACCAGCGCTTGCGACCAGCGCGGTCATGCGCATGTGCTCGGAGCGGCGGAACGCCACCACGGCGCCGAGCATCGCCAGCCACAGGAACAGCATGGAGGCCAGCTCATCCGACCAGATCAGCGGCGCATGCAGCACGTAGCGGGACACCACGCCAGCGAACAGGACGACGATCTCGGCGACCACCAACATCGCCGCCGGTATCTCGATCAGCGTTCCGAGCACGGCCTCAAAGACACCGAGCCGCGAGCGGCGGCGAGGGGCGTTTGCAGCCAACTCGACCGCGGGGAGCTCGGTGATTGCGGCCTGAGCCATGACGGCCCCCAGTTTGAGACCAGCCTTTGAACGTTACGACAGCTTGCCGACGGCCTTCTCGAGCAGCGACCACGCCTGCTCGCCATATTTGCCCTTCCACTCCGCATAGAATCCGGCGGCGCGCAGCTTTTCGCGGAACGGACCGGGATCGGGCTGATTGAACACCAGGCCTTTTTTGGTCAGGTCGTCCTTGACGCTGGCGTTCAGCGCCTCGGTATCGGCGCGCTCGTTCATGGCGGCGGCATTCACGTTCCTGGCGACGATGGTCTTGATATCGTCCGGCAGCGCCTGCCAGGCCTTGCGGTTCATCAGAAACCAGAAGCCGTCCCACATATGGTTGGTCAGCGAGCAATATTTCTGCACTTCGTAAAGCTTCGCGGTCGAGATCAGCGCCAGCGGATTTTCCTGGCCTTCGACGATCTTGGTCTGCAGAGCCGAATAGACCTCGCTGAAATTGATCGAGGCGGGCGAGGCATCGAATGCCCTGAACATCGACGTCCATAGCGGCGAGACCGGGACGCGGATTTTGAAGCCTTTGAAATCGTCCGGACCGGTGATCGGCCTGGTCGACGACGTGGTCTGCCGGAAACCGTTGTCCCAGATCTTCTCCATGACTTCGAGGCCGGCCTTGTTGATCTCGCCGCGCACATAGGCGCCGAGCTCGCCGTCCATGGTCTTCCAGACCGTGGGATAATCCGGGAAAGCGAAGCCGATGCCGTTGATCGACGCGGCGGGCACCAGGGTCGCCAGGATCAAGCCCGATAACGTGAAGAACTCGATTCCGCCGGAACGCACCTGGCTCAGCATGTCCGTGTCCGATCCGAGCTGGCTATTCGGGAAAACCTGCAGATCGAAGCGGCCATTGGTCTCGGTCTTGATCGCTGCGGCCATCTCGCGCGCCCGCGTCACGAACGGATGCTGTTCCGGCAGATTGTTGGCGAACTTGTAGCTGAACTCGGCCGTCTGGGCCCGCGCGATATGGGGTGCGCTGATGCCGCCGAACACCGCCGCGGCGGCAGACGCCTTCAATAGAGCACGGCGCGAAAAACTCATTCCCGTTTTCTCCCGATTCTTCTTGTTCTGAGACGCCATCCTATACGGACCCGATGCGGCCGGGTCACTCATGATCGCGCGTCAAGGCTCGCTTATTGCAGCGTCCACAGGCGGCGGCAATATCGGCTTTCTGCCGACCCGGCGAACGCAACGGAAGCGATCCCGATCGATGCCCGCGCGGGCTGCGGCGACTTCGTGCAGATGACCTGACGGCCGAGCTCCTCACGCTAAATGGCTGATTGATTGGACTTAAATATATTCCATAATATACCTTATGCGAATCGGAGATAGCTATCCGGATATCAGGGCCGGCACATCAGCATTGGTCAAATGCTCTCCTCGCGGCCCAGAATACGCGGCAACGAAACGCGACGCCGATGAGACGGTTGGTCCCGGCCGTCAGCCCTGGAGGAGGTTCGCCATGCAGGAAAACGTCAGCCGCCCGACGCAGACCCGCGCCATTCCATTTGATGCCGCCAAACTCGACAGGCTGATGGAACAGGCCGGCATTGACGTGCTGGTCGCGACATCGAAGCACAACGTGCAATATCTGCTCGACGCCGAACGCGCGATCTTCTTCGACTATATGGATGCGCTGGGCATCAGCCGTTATCTGCCGGTCTTCATCTATCCCAAGGGTGCGCCGGCGAAGGCCGGCTATATCGGCAATCCGCTGGAAGCGCATCAGCGCGCCGTGGTGCCGCTCTGGGTGCCGGAAGTCCAGTACAAGGGCATGGGTTCGGTGGACGCGATCAGGCGCGCTGCGGAGCTGATCAAGAAATCCGGCGCGCCGATGCAGCGGATCGGGGTCGAGATGGCGTTCCTGCCGATGGACGCCGGCAAAGCGCTTGCCGACGCCCTGCCCGGCAGCGAGATCAAGGACGCTCTCTTCGTCCTCGAACGTCTTCGCGCGGTGAAGTCTCCGGCGGAACTGGCCAAGCTGAAGAAGGCCTCGGAGCTCGTGACGCAGTCCATGCTGGATGTCGTTGCCAAGCACGGCCCGGGCACCACCAAGCGGGAGTTGTTCGAGGCGTTGCGCGTGGCGGAGGTCGAGCGCGGCCTGACCTTCGAATACTGCCTGCTCGCCTGCGGCAACAGCCACAACCGTGCGCCGTCGCCGCAGCGCTGGGAGAACGGCGAGGTGCTGTCTCTGGACTCCGGCGGCAATTATCACGGCTATATCGGCGATCTGGCGCGGATGGCGGTGCTGGGCGAGCCCGACCGCGAGCTCAAGGATCTTCTCGCCGAAATCGAGGCGGTGCAGCAGGCCGCGTTCGCCGCCGTCAAGGCCGGCGTGCTTGGCGCCGATATCTATGCCGCCGCCGAACAGCGGCTGGCCCAAACCGGCCAGCGCGACCACACCGAGTTCCTGGCCCATGGCATGGGCCTCGTCAGCCACGAAGCCCCTCGCCTGACGACGACAGGCCCGGTGCCCTATGACGACTACGATGCGCATCGGCCGCTGGAGGCGGGCATGGTGGTGTCGATCGAGACCACCATGAAGCATCCAAAGCGCGGCTTCATCAAGCTGGAGGACACGGTTGCGGTGACGCGGAATGGCTACGAGATTTTTGGCGACAATGGCCGCGGGTGGAACCTCGGCGGGACGGCGGCAGGCTGAACGCGCGGCGAGATCGATCGCCGTGGCGTTCTTGGAATTCCCAGCATCGAACACGCGCCGGCTCGACAGGGCCGGAATGTTTCCTCTATTCTCGAGCCCGCCATGAGCCAACATCATCGCGACCACGACGAACATTCGGAGCTGTCCGAGATCGAGCTGCGCGTGCGCGCGCTGGAGACGGTGCTGACCGAAAAAGGCTATGTCGATCCGGCCGCGCTCGACGCCATCGTGCAGGCCTACGAGACCAGGATCGGCCCGCACAACGGCGCCCGCGTCGTTGCCAAGGCTTGGGTCGACGCCGATTTCAAGCGCGCGCTGCTCGCGGACGCGAGCAAGGCCGTCGGCACGCTCGGTCATGTCAGCCGCGTCGGCGATCATCTGATCGCCGTCGAGAACACGCCGGAGCGCCACAACATGATCGTGTGCACGCTATGCTCCTGCTATCCCTGGGAGATGCTGGGCCTGCCCCCGGTCTGGTACAAGGCCGCGCCCTATCGCTCGCGCGCGGTCAAGGACCCTCGCGGCGTGCTTGCGGATTTCGGCGTGAGCCTGCCGAAGGAGACCGAGATCCGGGTCTGGGATTCGACTGCCGAGACGCGCTTTCTGGTGCTGCCGATGCGCCCCAAAGGCACCGAGGGCTGGAGCGAGGAGAAGCTCGCCGGACTTGTCACGCGCGACAGCATGATCGGCACGGGATTTCCGCGAGATCCGGGCGCGCCCTCATGAACGGCGTGCACGATATGGGGGGCATGGACGGATTCGGCAGGGTCGAGCCGGAGCCGAACGAGCCGATGTTTCATGCGCGCTGGGAAAGCCGGGTGCTGGCGATGGTGCGCGCCATGGGTGCGGCCGGCGCCTTCAACATCGACACCTCGCGCTTCTATCGCGAAACCCTGCCGCCGCATGTCTATCTCGCGAGCTCCTATTACAAGAAATGGCTGCTCGGGCTCGAGGACATGCTGATCGCCAAGGGTTTCATCGGCAAAGCCGAAGTGGCCGAGGGCCATGCGCGGGAGCCGGCCAGGCCGCTGCAGCACGGCAAGTTCACGGTCGATGACGTCGAGCGCGTCATGGTGCGCGGCAAGTTCGGGCGCGATGCGCAGGCGCCCGCGCAGTTCAAGACCGGCGATCGCGTGCGCGCGAGGAACATGCATCCCGCCACGCATACGCGGCTGCCGCGCTATGTGCGCGGCCACGTCGGCGTGGTCGAGCGCGACCACGGCGTCCACGTCTTTCCGGACTCGGCCGCGATCGAGGCCGGTGAAGATCCGCAATGGCTGTACACCGTCGTGTTCGACGGCGCGGAGCTGTGGGGCGCGGATGCCGATCCGACCGTGCAGATATCGGTCGACGCCTTCGAGCCCTATCTGGAGAAGGCCTGATGGACGGAGCAGTGGCACAGCCCGCAAGCGCCCTCCCCGACATTGCCTGCGACGCCGAGGGCCCAGTATTCCGCGAGCCCTGGGAGGCCCAGGCCTTCGCCATGGCCTTGATGCTTAACCAGCGCGGCGTGTTCACCTGGCAAGAATGGGCCGAGGCGCTGGGCGCCGAAATCAAGCGCGCGCAGGCCGCCGGCGATCCCGACACCGGCGAGACCTATTACCGCCATTGGCTGGCGACGCTGGAGCGGCTCGTGGCCGCCAAGGGAGTCGCGACAGCAGATGTCTTGCATCGCTACCGCGACGCCTGGGACCACGCCGCCGACCGCACGCCGCACGGCAAGCCGATCGAGCTGCGGGCCGAGGATTTTCAGTAGCTGACACTCGCCTATCTGCGGCGGGCCCTCTCCACGACTTCGTTGGCCGTCAAGGGATTAGCGGGGTGCCAGGTCAGGCAGATCGGTGTTCGTATCCGCAGAGGCCTCGCAACAGCCTCCGTCGAAAAGTAGAATTCACCGCGGCTCAGTCGCGCAACATCTTCTCCCCCGACGCCTCCCTTCGCTTCCAGAAGACCACGGGTCGCAGCGATCGCAGCAGGCGAACTCATTCGACCGTAGAAATGGGTCGTGCAATTTGATACAATCTTGTTGTCAATCCCGGTTGGCGTCTGTGTGGCAAAGATCATGCCCAGCCCATATTTGCGCGCCTGGGCCGCAAGCGCCAAGGTACTTTCCTTGCATGGCGTCATCTTCATCGATGGTGCAAAATTTTGCGCCTCATCAAGCACGATCAATCGTCCTGTGGAGCTTGGATTACGTTTGATCCAAGTGAACAGCGACATTTGTAGTTGATTGACAAACGATTGCCGCGCTTCATCGCTGGCTAAACCTGAGAAGTTGATAACCGATATTCTGGTCTTGCCCGAATCGTTGCCAAACAGCAGTGCGGGGTCCAGGGCGGTGCCGCGCGATTGCAACAGCGGGTTGGTTGCGATAGCCGCCCGCAACAGATTTGCCATTCCGGCAGCAAGCTTTGCTGCACCATCAATCTCACTAACCTCGTCCGGAAGATCGGACAGCGTCTCGATCAGCCTGTCCAGATCGCCACCCCCCTCCTTGGCGAATGCCCGCAAGGCATCGGCAAGGACCCCCTCCTTTAATTGCGCGCTGGCTCCCCTCGCCCCGATAAATGGCGCAAGGGTAGCTCGCGCCATTTCAATTGCCTGATCGCGTTCGTCCTCGTCCCCGATCAATCCGGCGAAATCCGGCAATAGCGCGAGCGACATCGGCCGGCCCGAGTTGCGACCGGGGGTCCAGACGGTGACGTCAACGCGCTGGCCATATTCCGCCGCCTTGGCTGTGTCCTCTTCGGTCCATCCTTCCGGCGGTCTCGGCCATAGGTCACCTAACCGCGCCAGGTCGTTGTTGGTATCGAGTACTATTGCGGGAACGCCGAGCAATGCTGCTT
>JAFAUV010000033.1 GCA_019243075.1 Bradyrhizobium sp. | reverse complement strand
CCTTCGGCCGCCTCGTGGTCAATGACGGCAAGCTGGTGTCGCGGCTGCGCGACGGTGCCAAGATCACGACCGGCACACTCGACAAGGTCCGCGCTTACCTCAGCGAGCATAGCCCCGGCCAGCTCGCGGCTGAAAAGCCGCCGCGCGCGTTCAAGCCGCTCAATGGCGCATCGCCCGCCGGCATCGCGCCGCCCGGTTTCCGCTTCTTCGACAACCGGCAGAAATATCTCCTGTTCGTCTCGACCTGCAGCGAGAAGACCGAGATCGCCAACCGCGTCTCGCTCGAATTGTCCACCTTGCAGCCTTCGCCGCCGGCGCTGCGGCTATTCGACGCCGGCGTGGGCGACGGCACGGTGCTGTCGCGGGTGATGCGGGCGCTGCATGCGCGTTTCCCGACCATGCCGCTCTACGTCGTCGCCAAGGAAATCTCCTACGAGGACGTGCGCATGATGCTGGAGAAGATGGCTGATCGGCTGTTCGAGCATCCCGCCACCGTGCTCGTCGTCACCAATCTCTATTATGCCGAGGCGCCATGGCTGACGCCGCGCTCGGTTAGCTCGGCGCAGGGGCTGATCTGGAAGGACGTGGCGCTGTCGGGCAATACCGCGCATGGTTTTGCCGAGCAGATCGGCGAGCTCGAAGGTTTTCTCGCCGAGAACTGGCGCGCGGGCATCAGCGCCAAGACCGGCAATCCCGTGTATCAGCGCCCGATCGTGCTGACGCTTCGGCGCGAGGATCACTCCTTTCTGCTCGATCCGATCATGCCCCGGCCCGGCCGGGTCATGGCCGACTACGACCTCGTGATAGCCTCGCAGCCTTATCGCGCGCGCATCGGCGTCGAGTTCAAGGCTTCGAAGGTCGTGACGCCCTTGGTGCGGGCGCTGCGGCCCGGCGGCCGGCTGATCGGCATCCATTCGCATGGGCACGACCCCGGCATGGAAATCATCGAGCAGGTCTGGCCGGGGGAGGATCCCTTCAAGACCGACCGCCATGCGCTGCTGCGCCAGGTCAAGCACGAACTCGGGTCGGCCGCGCGTCATTACAACTTCAATGCGTCCTCGGATGCGCGGTCGATCTTCCGCTACCATATGCACACGCTGCCGGACGAGGTGTCGGGCCCGATCGGCACCTCGACGCTGTTTGCGGCCTGGAATGCCGCGATTTACGTCGCCCAGATCGAGGATAGCCGCCTGTCGGAGGCGGTGCGCGACGGCCGCTATCTCGAGGCCACCGACCGCGTGCTCAAGCAGCATGGCGGTCTCTGGTTCAACGACGAGACCTACGTGATCTCGCGCCGCCGCGCGCCGGCGTGACGGAGCGGGCCATGACGGCGTCATGCCAACTGCTGCCGCTGCTTTGCTCCGCTTCCGTCGAGATTTCCTCCCATGGCCGTCAGCTCGCGGAGCTGGGCGAGCAGTTCGCTCCCGGCACCGACGTCACCATCACCTTTCTGCCCGGCGACAATTTCCGCAATAATGTCGAGACCGCGACTAGGCTCCGCCGCGCCGGCTTCAACCCGGTCCCGCACATCGCCGCGCGCGAAATTGCCTCCTGCGAGCTGCTGAACGATTTTGTCGCGCGGCTGCGCAGCGAATCCGATGTGCGGCGGGTGGTGTTGATCGCGGGCGACATCGCCGCGGCCAGAGGCCCGTTCAAGTCGAGCCGCGATGTCGCCGCCACCGGCCTGTTGCAGGCGCACGGCATCACCCGCGTCAGCATCGCCGGCCATCCCGAGGGCCATCCGTTTCTCGATGAGGCCGCGACCTTCGCCTCGCTCGCATGCTGGCGCGACTGGTCGCGCGAGGCCGGGATCAAGGTCGATATCGTCACCCAGTTCTGCTTCGAGGCGGCGCCGATCATCACCTTCCTCGGCGAGTTGAGGGCGCGCGGCATCGATTTGCCCGTCATTGTCGGACTCGCCGGGCCGGCCACGCCGGCGACGCTGACAAAATTCGCGCTCCGCTGCGGCATCGGCCGTTCCATGCGGGCGCTGCGCGGCCAGATCGGCCGCTTCGGGCGGCTGCTGGTCGATACCGGTCCCGACGACGTCATGCACGGCCTCGAAGCTGCATCGCGGGAGGCGACCGCTTCCGTCGCCGGCTTCCACATCTTCCCGTTCGGTGGACTACGCAAGGCGCACACCTGGTTGCGCGATTATCCGGCGAACGGACCAGGGCTCGCACATGCGCCGTTCTCGCCGCCTCACCCAAACCCGTAGAGACGCGCGGGGTTGTCGACCAGGATCGTCTTGCGCACGCCGGCATCCGGCGCCCACACCGGAAGCTGGTTGAACAGCGCACCGTCGTCGATCTGATAGAGCGGCGTCACGTCGGTGACGGGCTTGCCGGGCGGCGTGACCGAATCCGGATGCGGCCAGTCGCTGCCCCAGATGATGCGCTCGGCGTTGGCCGCGATCAGCGCCTGCGCCAGCGGCGCGGCGTCGGGATAGTCGGGCGCCAGTTTCGAGGCGCGATAGGCGCCGGAAATCTTTACATAGGCCTTGCCCAATTTGACGAGCTCGAGCAGGTCAGCAAAGCCGGGCTGACCAGGGCCATCGGCCGCCACTGCGCCGCCAAAATGGTCGAACACCGCCGGCACCGGCGAGACCAGGACCAGATCCTTGATCGCCGAGATCATCGGCAGTGTGGTGTAGAGCTGCACGTGCCAGCCGCGCGCCTTCACGCGCTCGATCGCGGCCGAATACCGCGTCCGTCCGACATTGGGATCGTTGACGCCGCCGGTTGCAAGATTAAGCCGGATGCCGCGAAAGCCAGCCGCCTGCATGGCGTCGAGATCAGCTTCGCTGGTCTTGTCGTCGATCACGGCAACGCCGCGCGCGGTGGCTCCGCGCGCCTTCATGCCGAACAGCGTCGCCGAATTGTCGGGGCCATAGACGCTCGGCGTCACGATCACCACGCGCTCGACCTGCAGCGCCTTGTGCAGCGCACTCATCTCTTCGGGCGACGCCGGCTCCGGCGTGTAGACGCGGCCCGAATAGAACGGAAATTTCGCAGGATCGGCGAAGATATGAGTGTGGCAATCGCAGGCGCCGGCGGGCACGTCGAAATTCACCGACGTCGAAGGCTGCGCGGCCTTGGCGCCGGCGTCCTTGGCGTTCATGCCTGCTCCGGCCGCGATCGAGGCGAGTATCATCTGGCGTCGGTTCAGCATCGGCGTCTCCGGTGGCGGTCTTGTCCTTGCTGAGCCCACCTTAGCACATCAGCGCGCCAATTCGCGCGCCGCGCGGATCAGGGCGGCATTGTTCTCGGCTTCCGTTCCCGAAGGCAGATGCCTGCGTCCTCAAGCCCGATCCTCGCATCGCGAAGCATATTGACCATCTCAGGATTTCTCCAAGGCGCGGCGCACATCCATGACGAGATCGGGAATCGGCCGCGACCCGTCGAGCCGCAGCACCGGACAGGGCAGGGCTTTGAGCCAGGCCTCCTGCTTGGCGAGGCTCCGTCCCTCGCGCGTGCCGTCCTCGTAATGCGAAGCCCATTCGATGAAGCTTTCTGTCGCCTCGTGCCGCCAGCCGCCGGGTGCAACGACCTCCGCGCCGAAATGCGCAGCCTCGCGGGCGCGCAGGCGCTGCATCCGCAAAGCCTGCGGCGTCCGGAGAAAAACCGCCAGATCAAAATACGGGATGAGTTCGTTGCCCCAGCCGCTCAACCCGCCGCTCAGAACCCAGTCGGCGCGCGGCACAAACACCTCGCGCATCAACCGCAGGCGGTCGACGGCTTCGCGCTGCTCTCGGTAGGGCGGCACGGTCGGCAGCCAATAATAATCGTCGGTGTCGTGATGCGGCAGTGCCAGCGCGCCCGCGAGCGCGCGTCCGAGCGTGGTCGCGCCTGAGCCCGAGGCGCCCGTGACATGAATGCGGCGGGATTTCATGGCTGGTCCTTAGCGGAAAATCGCAGCCGCATAAACAGCGCAAGGCCGACGATTGTGAGGCATAAATACGCTATAGCTGCCATTCGTCCGATTCCGGACGCGCCAATGTTCGTGCGAGCTTCGCCTCATGCCGAAATTGTTTTCCGATCCCGCGGAGATCGCAGATGACATCATCCGCGATGTCGGCAGCAAGCTCGTGGTCGGGCTGCCGCTCGGGCTTGGCAAGGCCAACCACATCGTCAACGCGCTTTATGCCCGCGCCAGCGCCGACCCTGCCATCGATCTCACCTTGTTCTCGGCGCTGACGCTGGAGAAGCCGCGCCCGCGCAATCTTCTGGAGTCGCGCTTCATCACGCCGATGGTCGATCGCCTGTTCGGCGGCTATCCGGAGCTCGCCTATGCGGCGGCGCTGCGTGGAGGCCGCCTGCCGCCCAACATCCGCGTCATCGAATTCTTCTTCCTTGCCGGCCAGTGGCTGCATGTGCCGCCGGCACAGCAGAACTACGTTTCCGCGAACTATACCCACGCCGCGTCCTACCTGCTTGCCGCCGGTCTCAATGTCGTGGCGCAACTGGTGGCCAAGCGGGTGGTCGACGGCATGCCGCGCTATAGCCTGTCCTGCAACACCGACACCACACTGGACGTGTTGAAGGCGCGCGCCGAGGGCCGCGCGTCGTTTCGGCTAGTGGCGGAGGTCAATTCCGAACTGCCGTTCATGCCGGGGCCGGGCGATCTAGCCGGCGACGAGTTCAGCGCGGTGCTGGACAGCCCGGCGACCGATTTCCCGCTGTTTGCGCCGCCGTCCGAGCCGATCAATGAGGCGAAATACGCCATCGGCCTGCATGCCGCGAGCCTGGTGCGCGACGGTGGCACGTTGCAGATCGGCATCGGCCAGATCGGCGATGCGTTGGCGCAGGGGCTGATCCTGCGCCACACGGACGGAGCGCGGTTTCATGCGACCGTCACGCGGCTTGCGTCTGGGCGTAGGCCGGTCGAGAGCGGGCCGTTCGACAAGGGCCTTTACGGTCTCAGCGAAATGGTCACGGAAGCCTTTGTCGGCCTGATCGATGCCGGCATTTTGAAGCGCGCCGTTGGCGGCGTCATCCTGCACGGCGCGTTCTTCCTCGGACCAAGATCGTTCTATCGCGCGCTGCGCGAGATGGGCGAAGAAGAGATCGCGCGCATCTGCATGATGCCGGTGTCCTTCACCAACGAGCTTTACGGCGACGAGGAGGCAAAGCGCGCCGCGCGGATCGATGCGCGCTTCGTCAACAACACCATGATGGCAACGCTGCTGGGCGCCGCGGTCTCCGACGGTCTCGAGAACGGCCAGGTCGTGAGCGGCGTCGGCGGCCAGTACAATTTTGTGGCGCAAGCCTTTGCGTTGGCCGGCGCACGCTCGGTACTCACCCTGGAAGCGACGCGGCAAGCCGGCGGCAAGGTGCAATCCAACATCCGCTGGAGCTACGGTCACGAAACCATCCCGCGCCACCTGCGCGATATCTTCGTCACCGAATACGGGATTGCCGATATCAGAGGCAAATCCGATGCCGACGTGATCGCAGCGATGCTTGCCATATCAGACTCCCGTTACCAGCAGGAGCTGGCGCGCACCGCCAAGGATTCCGGCAAGCTGCCAAAGGGTTTTGAGATTCCAGCTGCCCATCGCGAGAATGTGCCGGAGCGGATCACGACCGCGCTGAAGCCGGCGCGTGAGGCCGGCCTGTTGCCGTCATTCCCGTTCGGCAGCGATTTCACCGAAGTCGAGCAACGGCTGATTCCGGCGCTGGAGATTTTGCAAGCCGCGCAACATGAGCCGTTGCGGCTGGCAGGCCTGCTGTGGCGCGGCATGGCGCATCCGGGAGGGCCGGCGGATCAGGAATGTTTGGCGCGACTCGGGCTCGACAAGCCGAGGACATTCGCGGAGCGGATGTATCGCGCGCTGGTGACGGCGGCGCTGGAAGAGAGCAGCCAAGGTGCGTAGGGCAAAGGCGCACCAGCGCGCCGTGCCCCACCTTCAAGAGCTCGCACCAAAAGGTGGGCACGCTTCGCTTTGCCCACCCTCCAAGGCCGGCGTCACCTGTTCTTGTTCACCGGTTTGCGTTTCTCGATGAACGCCGCCATGCCTTCGGAGCGGTCTTCCAGCGCGAAGGTCGAGTGGAACAGGTTGCGCTCGACACTGATGCCCTCCGACAGTGTGGTCTCGAAGGCGCGGTTGACGGCTTGCTTTGCCATCGCCGCGGCCGGTTGCGACATCGAGGCGATCTTTTCGGCAGCCGCCAGCGCTTCTGCCATCAGCTGGTCGGCAGGAACCACACGGCAAACCAGCCCGCTGCGTTCGGCTTCCGCCGCATCCATCATCCGGCCGGTCAAGCAGAGATCCATCGCCTTGGATTTGCCGATGGCCCGGGTCAGCCGCTGCGTGCCGCCGATGCCGGGGATGGTGCCGAGCGTGATTTCCGGCTGGCCGAATTTGGCGGTGTCGGCCGCGATGATGAGGTCGCACATCATCGCAAGCTCGCAGCCGCCGCCCAGCGCGTAGCCCGAAACCGCGGCAATGGTCGGCTTGCGGCAGCGCGCGAGGCGGTCGCCGCCGATCGCCGCAAAGTCCGCGGAGAACATGTCGATAAAGCCCTTCGGCTGCATCTCCTTGATGTCGGCGCCGGCGGCAAAGGCCTTCTCGCTCCCGGTCACGACAATGCAGCCGATGTTGTCGTCGGCCTCGAGATCGTCGATCGCGGCCGCGATCTCGCGAAACACGCCGAACGACAACGCGTTGAGCATTTTCGGGCGATTGAGCCTGATGATGCCGACCGCACCCTGGCTCTCGACGACGATGTGCTCGAACGTGCTCATGATTCACCCCGCTAGCCGACACGGCAAGGCAATGTGCCTGCTGGCGGAGTAAGCATCAAGTGGGGCAAAAAGCCCCGTGATCAGGCCATGAACATGCGCGCCGCAGAGGCCACCGTCAGCAGCGCGCCGAAGCCGATGAAGATCTTTCCGATCAGCGAGGTTTCGTCCCAGGTGGCGTTCTGGCTGCCGGCAACCACCGGGCTGGCGCGCACCGCCGGCGTCTCGGCCTGGCTCTGGGTCACCACGACCGGCGTCTTCACGTCGTCCGGGCGCGGGGTGCGATCGCCATCGCCGAGCTGGTCGCCCGCAGCCGCCGGTGCGGTGGGCGCGGCTTGCGCGCCAGCCGGTGCGGTCATGCTGCTGGTGTCGGTCTGCGGGTCGGCGGCCCAAGACGCCCCCGCAAAACCCGCCAGAAGACCGATGGCGAGAACGAAGGCGGCGCGCCCGGTTGCGTTTTTGGTCATGTCGGCAATCTCCCCAAATGTGCCAGTCGACGGTCCCCGTCCCAAGCAAGACAGAGACCCTGCGGCATGACGACAGCGGGGCAGAAAAAGGGAATCTTTGGCTTACAACGGGCGAAACCTTGGCCGTGACCGATCCGCTTTTGAAACAGCGCGCGTGGCACGCTCAAATCCGTTTTGGAATCAAGCTTTCGCGCACCCGCGGCATTGGATGCTATGAGCGTGGGACAAGGGTGAAATGCGGAGGCCGCGCAGTGCTTCGATTGCGCTACCAGACTGAATCACGACCTGATCACGACTTCGTGATTAGAAGTTTGCGGGGTAACAATTTGATAGATCGGCCGAAATGAGACTCGGGAGCAGGCGTGCGCGAGCGTGAGGACGAGTGGACCGGCCTGATGCGGTCGGCCATTTCAGGAGACGGCGCGGCATATCACCGGCTGCTGAAAGCGATCGCGCCCGTCCTGCGCGCCGCCGCGCGGCGAGGTCTTGCGCGCGCCGGTCAACCGGTCGACCAATCCGAGGACATCGTGCAGGACATTTTGCTGGCGGTGCATCTGAAGCGGCATACCTGGGACGCCAACGCGCCGTTCGCGCCGTGGCTGTTTGCGATCGCGCGCAACAAGCTGATCGATGCGCTGCGCCGCCGCGGCAAGCGCGTTTTCGTCAACATCGACGATTTCGCCGAGACGCTGGCCGATCAACCCGCGGAGGAGACGGCCTCGCCGGGCGAGGTCGCAGCCCGGCTCGAGACGCTGCCGGCGCGCCAGCGCGAGGTCCTGCAATCGATCGCGGTCGAGAGCGCCTCGATCAAGGATACCGCCAGGAAGTTTGCGATGAGCGAGGGCGCGGTTCGGGTGGCGCTGCACCGGGGATTGGCGAGCCTCACCGCGAAGCCGAGGGAACAGTGAGAATGGATACCGATCAGCTCATCAACACACTGGCCGCCGACAATGCGCATCGCTCGCGTCCGGTCGGCCTCGTGCTGGCGCTGGCGCTGTTGGCCGCGGCTCCCGTGTCGATCCTGATGTTCGTGGCCGAGCTCGGCGTGCGTCCCGACGTCATGACCGCGATGCATAATCCGTTCTTCGACCTGAAATTCGCGGTGACGCTGGCGCTGGCTGCGGCCGCCATCGCCGTCAGCCTGCATCTGTCGCGGCCCGAGGCCTCGCTGCGCGGCTTTGTCTGGCTGCTGGCCATCCCCGCGGGCCTGCTGGTCGCCGGCATCTCAGGCGAGATGATGATGCCGCAGCGGCTGCCGATGATGACCCGCCTCGTCGGCCACAATTCGAAAGTGTGCATGACCGCGGTGCCGCTTCTGTCGCTGCCGCTGCTGGCGGCCTCCCTCATCGGCCTGCGCCACGGCGCGCCGACGCGGCCGGCGCTCGAGGGCGCGCTGGCAGGCCTGCTGTCGGCCGGCCTGGCGGCAACGCTCTACGCCTCGCATTGCACCGACGATTCGCCGCTGTTTGTCGCGACCTGGTACTCGATCGGAGCCGCGCTCGTCACCGCCATCGGCGCGCTGGCGGGATCAAGGGTGCTGCGCTTCTAAATTGGCGACACGCCCAAGGACTGATCTGCCTTTCTGGCAAGTCCCTCAACAAAATATTGTAATGGGAGCATCCCGCTTCCACCTTGTCCGCAGACTCGCTCACGCCGCCGGCGCGGTCGGCGGCGAGGCGGTCTGTTGCATGCGGTGAAAGCGCAGCACCTGCTGCGCGGTGGAGGGGCGCAG